>CAZMFY010000018.1:0-20976 GCA_964565635.1 uncultured Oscillospiraceae bacterium | reverse complement strand
GTGACCATCCTGGACGTGAACCTGAAGCGGCTGGAGGAGCTGGATAATATGTTCGGCGCGCATATCCAGACCCTCTATTCCTCCGACAGCAATATCGAAAAGGCGGTCATCGGGGCGGATCTGGTGATCGGCTCGGTGCTGATTCCCGGCGGGAGTACCCCCAAGCTTTTCAAACGGAAGTATCTGCCGGAGATGAAGAACGGCGCGGTGTTCGTAGACGTGGCCATCGACCAGGGCGGCTGCGGAGAGAGCAGCCGGGTCACGACCCATGACGATCCGGTCTATATGGAGGAAGGCGTTGTGCATTACTGCGTGGGCAACATGCCCGGCGCCGTGCCGAGAACCTCCACCATCGCGCTGACCAACGCGACGTTGAAATACGGCCTGGAGATTGCCGGCAAGGGGCTGGAAAAAGCCTGCGAAAATCCGGCCATCGCCGCGGGGGTTAACTGCTATCTGGGCAGGCTGACCAATAAGAACGTGGCAGCTGCCCATCAATATGAATATACGGCCCTGGACAGCCTGATCGGCTGATTCCGGGGGAGAGGATGGAGAATCCGTGCGGACGGACCGGATTCCCCATCTTTTTTTGAAGGGAAAACAGCATCGAAGAAGCAGGGGCGGGGTGGATTGCGTGCTGACGGAAGAAGTGCGGAATAAGCATCCGGATGCCGGGAACGGCAGTTCTGCCGTATCTATTCAGGGAATGACGCCTGCTGAATTTTCTGCGGGAACGGTGTTGACAATCCCCTGCTCCGATGATAAGGTACCGTGGATGGAAAACTGACTGAAAAGAAGGATGATGATGAAGGAAAAGGCGCGTTCGGGACACAGAAACAGCATCCGGGTCCTCTGGGCTTTGCAGGATGTGCTGGCGGTCAGCGTGGGGCTGCTGTTCGCGGTGGCGTTCTATTTTGACCTGCGGGTGCCGGAGGCTCATATAATCCATTTCTGGCGGACGGTTCCCCTGCTGACGGTTACCACCCTGGCCGCGCTGCTGCTCTCCGGGATTTATCGGACGATTGTGGCATACGCCAGCCGGGATACATTCATTACCGGGGCCGCGGCGACGCTGGCGGGGACCGGCGCCGCGTATCTGATTTCCCTGCTGCTGTATATCCTTCGGGAGCGGGTGGGATCCAACCTGTTTTTAATGCCCAGACCGGTGTATTTCATGCAGTGGGTGATTACCACCGGGCTGATCTGCGGCAGCCGATACATTACGGCCCTCCGGCATCGGAACGGCGGAAAAAGCACGCCCCGGAGCGGGCAGGCCGCCGGGGCGGAGAAGCGCATCCTGGTGGTGGGGGCCGGCTATGCGGGGGCTTCCGTGATCCGGGATATCCAGAACGGCCGGTATCAGGGCCGGGCCGTGGCGATCCTGGACGATGATCCCGCCCGGCTGCATTCGGAGATCTCCCGGGTGCCGATCGTGGGCGGAACAGACGAGATCGCTTCCGCCGTGGATGAATTCCGGATTACGGATATCATTATCGCCATCGCCACGCCGCAGGGGGACATCGGCTCTCTGGTGACCGCCGCGTTCAATACCGGGGCCCATGTGCTGATCTATTCCGGCGTGCATGAGGAGGCCCGAGAAATCAATATTACGGACCTGCTGGGCCGGCCGGAAACCCAGCTGGCTACCGACGGGGAATATTTCCGGGGCAAGGTGGTGCTGATTACCGGCGGGGGCGGATCCATCGGATCGGAGCTGGCCCGGCAGGTACTGGGCTTCGGCCCCCGGCAGTTGGTGCTGTACGATATTTCCGAAAACTATATGTATGACCTGCTGTTTGAGCTGCGGGAGAAATACGGCAGCCTGGTGATGAACACGGTGACGCTGGAGGTGGGCTCCGTCCGGGATGAAAAGAGCCTGCGGCGGGTGATGGAGAAATACAGACCCCGGATCGTGATTCATGCCGCGGCCCACAAGCATGTGCCCCTGATGGAGGACAGCCCGGAGCAGGCGGTGATGAACAACGTTTTCGGCACCTATAAGACGGCCCGAGCCGCCGCGGAGGCGGGGGTGGAGCGGTTCGTGCTGATTTCCACCGATAAGGCGGTGAATCCCACCAACGTGATGGGCGCCACCAAGCGGCTGGCGGAGATCATTCTGGCGGCCATGCCCAAGGGAAAGATGGAGACCATGGCGGTACGGTTCGGCAACGTACTGGGATCCCACGGGTCCGTGGTGCCCATTTTCGAGCGGCAGATCAGGGCCGGCGGACCGGTGACCATTACCTCGCCGGAAATTATCCGGTATTTCATGACCATTCCGGAGGCGGCCAGCCTGGTGCTGCAGGCGGCCAGCATCGCCAAGGGCGGCGAGCTGTTCATCCTGGACATGGGAGAACCGGTGAAAATCAAGGATCTGGCGGAAACCATGATCAAGCTGTCCGGAAGGACGGACGTGGACATCGTCTATACGGGACTGAGGCCCGGCGAAAAGCTGTATGAGGAGCTGCTGCTGGACAAGGAAACCGACAAAGCCACCGAGCGGGACCGGATCTACGTGACCCGGACGGAGGAATACCGGTGGGAGGATGTTCAGGAAATGATGCGGCGGCTTTCCGAATGCCTGGAAAAGGGCCGGGACGTGAAGGAAACGATCGCTGAGATTCTGCCGACCTACCGGCGCAGCTGAGCAAAGAAGAAAAACCGGCGAAGACGGGGATGAACCGCTTCGCCGGTTTTGCTATGCTTTTTCAAAGACCAGATCCGTCACGGCGGCGCCGAGCAGCTCTTCCGGCTTGTTTTCCGGCCGGACCCAGGCCTCGATGAGACTGGGAGGCAGGATCAGCGGCATACGGTCGTGAATGGCCATCAGCGCCTGAGAGGGCTCCCGGGTCAGGACGGAAAAGACGGGATACTGGAAGCCGCGGCGCTCCTCGAACCGGTAGAGCCCCGCCAGGAAGGCGCAGGTCTGCCCCCGGGGCTGGATCATATATTTTTCGCCCAGGACGCTCCTGCCGTCCGGACGGGTCAGATGTGCCCACTCATAGTAATACGCGGCGGGAATGACGCAGCGGCGGCTGCGCCAGCTTTCCCGCCAGATTTCCTTCTGGGGGGCGGTTTCCACCCGGGTATTCACGACGGGTCGGTTCAGCCCCGGCAGCGTGAAGCCCCAGACCATGGGGAAGGCCGCCGGAGCGCCGGCCCGGGAGAAGGCGATGGCCGTGAACAGATCGGTTGGGCGGATTTCTCCCTCGGTTTTAAAGGGCTTCCCCAGCTGCTCCACCATCCGGGCCCGCAGGGGTGAACGGTTGGCCGCCTCAATATAGGGCCGGAGTTCCGGGCTCAGATCGGCATAAAATCGGGTACACATGGATTTCCTCCGGATGAACTGATGATTTCCGCGGCACTAGGCGCGGAGGTCGCGCTCCGTCTTCAGGATCAGATCGCTGAAGCCGTCCAGGGCGTCGAAGGGACTGAAAAGCTTGGCCCGGTGCCCGGGATCCATGGACGGATGCTTCAGGCGGAAGGGATCTGGGGGACGATGCTGGGGCCGGCCCTTCAGAAAGGCGGTCTTATACTTAAAGTCCGGGGGCATGGGTACGGCCCCCAGGGCGGGATATGCGTTCATAAAAAACTCCTGATGTCAAATGATTGCCCGCCGTTTCAGGACGCCGGCGGGAGAGACGGGGCATCCCGCGGTCGGCGGGCTTACGCCCGATGACCGCCGATCTGCTGATTCCGCTCCAGCTGATTGGCGCCCTCCAGCAGGCTGTTTCCTTTAAAAACCGCGTTCAGCCCGAACTTTCCGCGCACCTCCAGCATGGCCCGCTGGAGGTGCTTTTCCTTTTCCAGCGCCTCCGGATCCGTAAAGAGATCCAGCTGCAGGCAGCCGCTGTCCTCCTCCGTATCCAGGGCGCAGACCCCCAGCCGGCGGAACAGCAGCCGGCGGTCCGCGGCGGCATCAAAGGAGGAGAGCAGGCGGGCGATGATTTCCGGGGCGTTGTTGGTGCGCTGCCGGGCGGACACGGTGCCGCCGGTATGCTTCGGATGGAGCCGGCCGTAAAAATCCACCGTCAGGGGCCCGTCATAGTCGGGACAGTACTCCAGAGATTTCCAGTCATAGGAAACCCACCAGGAAAAACGGAGGGCGGTGAGATCCCGGATAAACATCTCCATGCAGAGGGTGTCGGCCATCTCCCGCAGGACGTTGCGGGCCTGGGCAAAGGGATAGGGCCTCGGCAGCACCTGCCCTTTGGAGAGAGAATGGCTGTCGGACCTGTAAGCCTTGATATCCGCCAGGGTCACCGGCTCCAGGCCAAAGGCGTGGTCGATCAGGATTTCCGCGTCGATGCCGAACTTCCGATAGAACCATTCCTCGTCCCACTGGGACCGCTGGGCGATTTCACCCATGGTAAAGAGACAGGCGGAGGCCAGGGTGCGGGCCTTTCCGGGCCCCAGCATCCAGAAGTCCGTCAGGGGCTTATGATCCCAGAGCAGGAACTTATAGCTGTCCTCATTGAGCTCCGCCACCCGGACCCCGTCCCGGTCCGGCGGCGCCTTTTTGGCGATGGTATCCATACAGACCTTGGCCAGATACAGGTTGGTCCCGATTCCGACGGTGGCCGTGATGCCGGTGGATTTCAGCACGTCCCGGATGATGGTCATGGCCATGACCCGGGCCGGATGAACCCCGGCGGCGCGGGCTTCCTTTTCGTAGAAGCGCAGGTAGGGGGTGGCGTCCATAAAGGATTCGTCAATGCTGTAGATATGCACGTCCTCCGGGGCCGCATACTTCAGGAGAATGGAAAAGATTCGGGCGGAAACCTGCTCATAGAGGGCCATCCGGGGGACGGCGGTCAGGTAGGAAATCTTTGTTTTATGCAGCCGCTCATAGGCCGCGATGGCCTGCTTGGCTTCGAAAAGCCGGGGCCGGCCGGGAACGCCCAGCGCCTTCAGGCTGGGAGAAACGGCCAGACAGATGGTCTGATCGGAGCGGGTCGCGTCCGCCACCAGCAGGTTGGTGGACAGGGGATCCAGCCCCCTGGCGACGCACTCCACGGAGGCATAGAAGGATTTCATATCAATGGCGATATAACAGCGGGCTTCCTCCGCCATGGGGCGCCTCCTTTTCCTGCATCGTTACGGATCCCCGTGGGCCTGCCCGTAGGCGGCCAGCTCCTCCCGGAAGAGATCCTGGAGGATGGGAAGATCCTCCCCGGCGGGGAGATCCTCCGGCGCCAGCACGCCCAGCACCCGGCCCAGAAGGCGGATATCCTCTCCGTCTCCTTCGTAGACAAAGGGATAATCCGGATTCAGAGAATACAGCGTCCCGTCCGGAGCCAGCCGCTTGATGAAGGCCTGGCCGGCCCAGCAGACCACCACGTCCTCCCCGGGGCGGGCGGCGGAAGCGTATTCGAAGAAGACCTGGTCCTCCGGATGATAGGCGGGCTCCATGCTGCGGCCGCTGACCCGGATCACCGCATCGGCCCGGCGGGTCCGCTCGCTGATCCGGAGGAAGAAGGGCGAAGGCTGCAGGTCCGGCATGGCGCGCCCGGAGGCGGCCGTGCCGGCGGAGAGGGAGCCGGGCTGCAGATCCACAACCCGGGTGGAATTCAGCAGGGCTTCCTCATGCGCGGCCAGCTCCTTTTCCGCCAGGGAGAGGATCAGCTGCTTCACCAGGCGCTGCGTCCCGGGCTTCAGAAAACGAAGCTCCCGGAGAACGGACTGCTCCAGGGGGGAGAGGCCGCTCTTTACGCCGAAAAGCTCCGGCAGGGAAAGCTTCAGCACATCGCAGAGCCGGGGAAGCAGATCGTAATCCGGCCTGCTCCGGTCGGACTCCCAGTTCATGACCGTAAAGCGGGTCACCCCCAGCCGGGCGGCCAGATCCTCCTGAGACAGGCGGCAACGGAGCCGGGAAGCCTTCAGCAGGGCGCCGAACCGGACCGGGGCGGCGGCGGGAAAACGGATGAGATCTTCCTCCTCCCGACGGCCGAGAGGCGCGCCGGAAGAGAGGGGACTGTTCTTTTGCATGGAAGAACCTCCTCAAAACGCGTATGCTCCGGGATGCGTTCAGTATAGCAGATTGATTTCAACATTTCAAGCATAAAATGTTAAATTAAATTCAACATCGAGCATCGAAATTCGGCCGCCGGGGGAATCGCGCTCATCCCGGGAAAAGAAAATCGAAAGAATCGGAACTGAAAACGAAGAACGAAATTGCTTCAACCGGGAACGGCGAATTCAGCGAAATATAAAAATTCGATGGTTTACATCCTTCCGTTCATAGGATAAAATAAATCCATCGGATGGTTGCTTTTCATATTGCGGAGAGGAGTTTTGCACCATGAGCGAGCAGGAACAGAAACATTCGGGGCTTTTTCGGGAAAAGACCATGGAGGCGATGGATTCCCCGGAATCGTTGAACGACTACCTGCGGGTGACCTCTCCGGAGGTCTGGCTGATTCTGGCGGCGGTGATCGTCCTGCTGGTGGGGTGCATTCTGTGGGGCATCTTCGGACGGATTGAAACGACCGGCAGCTTTGCCGTGGCCTCGGCGGAGAACCGGCTGGTGTGCTATGTTCCCTACAGCCAGGCCCAGAAGGCCCTGGCTGCGGGCAAGGTGACGGTGGCGGGCCGGGAATGCGTCATGGCGGGAGCGGACCTGGTTTCCTATGTTCAGATCGACGGGAACACGGATCCCTATCTGCTGGCGGCGGGAAAGATGCAGCTCGGGGATGTGATGGCCCTGATTCCCCTGTCGGGGAGCCTGCCGGAGGGAGCGTATACGGGAACCGTCGTGCTGGAAAGCCTGCAGCCCATCAGCCTGCTGCTGCAGTAAAGGGGGAACGGGCATGAGCGAGACACGAGACGAGCAGAAAAAGCGTGAAAGACGCGGAAGAAACGCGGTTCCCCGGCCCCTGGAAAAGGGCGTGGCCAAAGTGCCGGTGGTCATGCAGATGGAGATGCTGGAATGCGGGGCGGCGAGCCTGACCATGATCATGCATTACTACCGGAAATTCATTCCCCTGGAGCAGGCCCGGACGGACTGCGGCGTCAGCCAGAGCGGCAGCAACGCAAAGAACATTATGCTGGCAGCCCGGAGCTACGGCATGAAGGCGAACGCCTGGCGGCTGGAGCCGGAGGATCTGCTGGAGGAAGGGCCTTTTCCCTGCATCATCCACTGGGGGCTGAACCACTTCGTGGTGCTGTGCGGCTTCAAGGGGAAGAAGGCGGTGCTGAACGACCCGGCCAGAGGGCGGGTTACCGTGGAATGGGAAGAATTTGACCGCGAGTTTACGGGCATCTGCATCACCCTGGAGCCGGGAGAGGATTTCCAGCCGTCGGGGCAGCGCAGAACCGTGTTTTCCTATGCCCGGGAGCGGCTGAAGGGCACCGGGGCGGCGGCGGCCTTCGTGATTCTGACTACCACCATCAGCAGCCTGCTGGGCATCATCAGCCCGGTGTTCAGCCGGATTTTTCTGGACCGGCTGCTGACCCGGCAAAACCCGGAATGGCTGGGGCCCTTTCTGGCGGCCTTCTGCGGGCTGATCCTGGTGAGCGTGACGGTGAGCTGGATCAGCGTGAACTATTCCCTGCAAATTCAGGGCAAGCTGGATTCCGTAGGCAGCTCCTCCTATCTGTGGAAGGTGCTGCGGCTGCCGATGCAGTTTTTCAGCCAGCGGCTCAGCGCGGACATCAGCGACCGGCAGGCCACCAACGCGGGGATCGCGGCCACGCTGATCAACACCTTCGCGCCGCTGGCGCTGAACGCGGTCATGATGATCTTTTACCTGATCGTCATGATCCGGTACAGCTGGCTGCTGAGCCTGATCGGCCTGGGGGCCATCGCGCTGAACCTGGCGGTATCCGCTTACGTCACCGCGAAGCGGGTGAACATCACCCGGGTCCAGCAGCGGGACAGCGCAAAGCTTTCCTCGGCCACCCTCAGCGGCATCAGCATGATTGAAACCATCAAGGCCAGCGGGGCGGAGAACGGATACTTCGGCCACAGGGCGGGCTATCAGGCCAGCGTGAATACCCAGGACGTGCGGTTCGTCCGGCTGAACCTGATGCTGGGCGCGCTGCCGCAGGTGATTACCAGCCTGGCGAATCTGGGCGTGCTGGGGCTGGGGGTTCTGCTGACCATCCGGGGAGAATTTACCATCGGTATGGTGATGGCCTTTCAGGGCTTCCTGTCCAGCTTCATGGCGCCGGCGGGCAGCCTGATTCAGGCCGGCCAGAGCATGCAGGAAATGATCACCCAGATGGAGCGGGTGGACGATGTGATGAGCTATCCGGAAAGCCCGGTATATGCCCCAAAGGAAAAGAAGGGAGAATACCAGAAGCTGAGCGGGGCCATTGAGCTGAAGAACGTGACCTTCGGATACGCCCCCCTGGGGAAGCCCCAGATCGAGGACTTTTCCATGACGGTGCGCCCGGGGCAGAAGATCGCCTTCGTGGGGCGGACGGGCTGCGGCAAGAGCACCCTGGCGAAGCTGATCTCCGGCCTGTATCAGCCCTGGAGCGGCAGCATTACCTTTGACGGGATCCCCCTGTCCGAGATCGACCGGGACGTGTTTACAGGATCGGTCAGCGTCATCGATCAGGACATCAGCCTGTTTGAGGATTCCATCAGCGAGAACATCAAGATGTGGGACGGAGCCATCGAGGATTTCGAGGTGACCATGGCGGCCCGGGACGCGGGGATCTATGACGACATCGTCCAGCGGGACGGCGGATTCGGTCACCGGCTGCTGGACGGGGGCAGGGATCTCTCCGGAGGGCAGCGGCAGCGGATTGAAATCGCCCGGGCGCTGGCCCAGGATCCGACCATCTGCATCATGGACGAGGCCACCAGCGCCCTGGATGCCAGAACGGAGCATGAGGTGATCCGGTCCATCAACAACCGGGGGATCACCTGCATCATCATCGCGCACCGGCTGAGCACCATCCGGGACTGCGACGAGATTATCGTCATCGATCACGGGAAGATCGCGGAGCGGGGGACCCATGAGGAACTGTACGCCAGGGGCGGTCTGTACGCCAGCCTGGTGAACAACGAATAAGAAAGGAGGCGGCTGCGCGTGGGATGGTTTGACGATCAGATTGAATACCGCAAGAAGCACGAACGGGAACTGCTGGCCGACTCCTTTGAGAATATTGCCCGGGTGGTGACGGGACGAAGCGCCCGCAGCGCCTTCGGCAAGGACGCGGGTGTCAGCGACGCGGTGAGCGCGCTGCTGCGCTTCATGGGCGTGAAGGAGAAGGAGGTGCCGGCGGGGGTGGAAGGCCTGCGGAACCGGCTGGATTTCTGCCTGAGCGCCACGGGAATTCTCTACCGGGAGACGGAGCTGAAGCCGGGCTGGCACCGGGACGCCATGGGCCCCATGATCGGGAGCCTGAAGGAAGACGGCACGGTGGTCGCCCTGCTGCCCTCGGATATGGGCGCCTATGAATACACCGACCCCGCAACGGGAAGGAAGATCCGGATCAAGGGCCGGGAGGAGGAGAAAATCAGCGCGGAAGCCCTGTGCTTTTACCGGCCCCTGCCCATGCGGGAGCTGAAGCTGAAGGACCTGATGACCTATATGATGAGCTGCCTGACCACCCGGGATCTGGCGGGCTTCGGGGCGGCTGCGCTGGCCATCACCCTGGTGGGGCTGCTGGCGCCCCGGCTGAACCGGGTGCTGATGGGGCCGGTTGTGGAAACCGGGAGCCGGCAGCTGCTCTTCGCGGTGATGAGCTTCCTGCTGTGCGCCGCGCTGGGAACGGCGGTGCTTTCCATTATCCGGGCGATGCTGCTGGGACGGATCCGGGGAAAGCTGCAGGTGAACGTCAGCGCCGCGACGATGATGCGGATTCTGAGCCTCCCGGCCGGTTTCTTCCGGGAATATTCCGCGGGCGAGCTGAATCAGTACATCGGCTATATGAACCAGCTGATTTCCACCCTGGTGGACAGCGTGTTTTCCACGGCGGTGACGGGCGTGTTCAGCCTCGTATATCTGACGCAGATCTTCTCCTTCGCGCCGGCGCTGGTATGGCCCAGCCTGATTGTGACGCTTACGACCCTGGGCATCAGCCTGGCCTCCGGCGCGGTACAGGCTCGGGTGGACCGGGAACGGATGACCATTCAGGCGAAGGAACGGGGGCTGGTGTACAGCCTGATCAACGGGATCCAGAAAATCACCCTGAGCGGGGCGGAAAACCGGGCTTTTGTGAAATGGAGCAAGATTTATACCCAGGGGGCGGCGCTGACCTATAACCCGCCCCTGATCGTGGGCGACGCGGCGGTATTCACCGGGGCTGTGAGCCTGATCGGTACGGCGGTCATGTACTACGTCAGCGTGACGAACCAGGTCAGCGTGGCGGACTATTATGCCTTCAACGCGGCCTATGCCTATATTTCCTCCGCCTTCGCTTCCGTGGCTTCCGTGGCGCTGAGCGCGGCGGCCGTCAAACCCGTGATCTCGCTGATTCAGCCGCTGCTGGCGGCGAAGCCGGAGACCCGGGAGAACCGGGAAACCCTGACCCGGATGAGCGGGGCCATTGAGATGAGCCACGTGACCTTCGGATACGAGGCGGAGGGGAAGCCCCTGTTCGAGGATTTCAATCTGAAGATTCCGGCGCGGCAGTACGTGGCCATCGTAGGAAAGAGCGGATGCGGCAAGAGCACGCTGGTGCGGCTGCTGCTGGGCTTTGAAAAGCCCAGCCGGGGCGTGATCACCTATGACCGGAAGGATCTGGAAAGCCTGGATCTGCGGAGCCTGCGGCGCCAGATCGGCGTGGTCATGCAGGACAGCCGGCTCTTCTCCGGCAGCATCTATGAAAACATTACCATTTCCGCGCCGGATCTGAAGCGGGAGCAGGTCTGGGAGGCGGCGGAAATCGCCGGGATCGCGGAGGATATCCGGGAGATGCCCATGGGGATGCATACCATGCTGCAGGAAGGCGGCGGAAGCATCTCCGGCGGTCAGCGGCAGCGGCTGATGATTGCAAGGGCCATTGCCCCGAAACCGAAGATCCTGATCTTTGACGAGGCCACCAGCGCGCTGGACAATATCACGCAGAAGAAGGTCAGCGAAGCCCTGGACCGGATGAAATGTACCCGGATCGTCATCGCCCACCGGCTCAGCACCATCCGCCACTGCGACCGGATCCTGGTCATGGACGGCGGAAAGATCGCCGAGGACGGCACCTACGAGGAACTGATCGAAAAGGGCGGCCTCTTCGCGGCGCTGGTGGAACGGCAAAGGCTGGACCAGAACTGAAGACCGTTTCCAGGGAACGGAAGCAGCTGCCTCATCGACCATGGGTGAGGCAGCTGCTTTCCGGTTAAAATATTTGAAAAAAGATATTGACAGGCGGAAAACGTTATGGTAAATTATATTTGATCAAAGGTTTTCGAAAAAGAAAGCCGATTGGAAAGGAGTTCGGGTGCATGAATATTTATGATTATACCGTACCCACCCCCAAGGGAGAGGAGATCTCTCTGGCGGATTACAAGGGCAAGGTGATGCTGATCGTCAACACGGCCACGGGCTGCGGATTCACCCCGCATTATAAGGATCTGGAAGAGATCTATGAGGCGGATCACGAGAAGGGGCTGGAGATCATCGATATTCCCTGCAATCAGTTTGCCGGGCAGACCCCCGGGACGGACGATGAAATTCATGAATTCTGCACCCTGAAATACAATACCCGGTTCCCGCAGATGAAAAAGAGCGACGTCAACGGGGAAAACCAGCTGCCGCTGTTCGCCTATCTGAAGAATGAGAAGGGCTTCGAGGGCTTCGGACACGGGCCGATGGGGCTGGCCATGAGCGCCATGCTGAAGAAGATCGACAGCAACTATAAGAACAATCCGGACATCAAATGGAACTTCACCAAGTTTGTGGTGGACCGGCAGGGCAACGTGGTGGCCCGGTTTGAGCCCACGGCCAGCATGAAGGACGTGCGCGCCTGCGTGGAAAGCCTGCTGTAAGGTTTTTCCGCGGAGCCGGAGGGAGCGGGGGAGGCCCGTTTCCGAAGAAGAAAACCGAAAGGGAAAGAAAAGGAGAAAAGAACATGGTTAAGAAGATTAATGAGCAGGAATTCCTGGCGGAAGCCAAAGAAGCGGACGTGGCGGTTGTGGATTTCAACGCGACCTGGTGCGGACCCTGCAAGATGCTGGCGCCGGTGCTGGAAGCCGTCAGCGAGGAGCTGGGTGATCAGGTGAAATTCTACGGCGTGGACGTGGACGACAACCCCGAGCTGGCCAGCGAATACAAGGTCATGAGCGTTCCCTGCCTGGTGCTGATGAAGAAGGGGCAGTTTGTGGATCAGAGCATCGGCTTTAAGCCCCAGCCCATGATCAGCAGCTGGATCAGAAGCAATCTGTAAGGAGCGATGCGCGATGGATGAGATCGCGGTGACGACGGCGGAGAACTATCCCCAGCTGCTGCTGGAAAACCAGCTGTGCTTCCCGCTCTACGCGGCGGCCCGGCGGGTGGTGAACGCCTATACCCCTCTGCTGAAGCCCCTGGGGCTGACCTATACCCAGTACGTAGCCTTCATGTGCCTGTGGGAACAGGGAGAAATGTGCGTGGGGGATCTTTGCGCCAGGCTGCATCTGGATAACGGAACGGTGACGCCGCTGGTGAAGCGGATGGAGCAGGAAGGATATCTGGTCCGCTGCCGCTGCCGAGAGGATGAGCGGATGGTGAAAATCCGCCTGACGGAAAAGGGATGGGCCCTGCGGGACGCGGTAAAGGATGTGCCGGCCCGGGTGGGGTGCGGAGTGCCCCTGACCCTGGAGGACGCGGCGGCCCTGCAGGCGCTGCTGAAAAAGATGCTGTAAACGAAGGGACGGGAACGGCGGAAAAGCCGTTTTCCCGCCCTTTTTTCCTTTTCGGAAAGGGTCGGATCCGGGCAGGACCGGCGATCAGGGATGATCAGGAAACCGGGCAGGGCCCGGCTATTTTTATTTAGTGAATTGCCATTTCATGTGAAATCTGGTACAATACCGGCGGAGAACAACAGAAAGAGGGAAATGGCGATGGCGGATCGTTTTAACGAAGCGGGACTGGTGTATTCCGATCATTACGCGGAGACCATGAACAGGCAGGTGCTGCCCTGGCTGCAGGCCCGCTGCCAGGAGAAAAAGGTGAAGGGTGCAGGGGGAAAGCCGCT
Source organism: uncultured Oscillospiraceae bacterium (assembly GCA_964565635.1). Taxonomy (GTDB): domain Bacteria; phylum Bacillota; class Clostridia; order Christensenellales; family Aristaeellaceae; genus Aristaeella. The sequence continues at coordinate 7,851 of CAZMFY010000018.1, read as the reverse complement.
GTCGGTGTACCGCTATGATGGGGACGGCCCGAAGGGAACGGTGCTGGTGCTCCACGGGTTTACGGAGACTGCCGAAAAATTCAGCGAGCTGACCTTCAGCCTGCTGCGGCAGGGGTGGAGCGTGCTGACCTATGACCAGCGGGGCCACGGCATGTCCTGGCGGGACGAGCAGATCAGCGATTTTTCCCTGACCCACGTGGATCATTTCGAGGATTATGTGGAGGATCTGCGGATCGTCTGCGAGCAGGAGCTCTCCGGGATGCCGAAGCCCTGGATGATCTTCGGTCATTCCATGGGCGGGGCGGTGACCGCCTGCTTCCTGGAGGATCATCCGGAGTATTTTGAGAAGGCGGTGCTCTGCGCACCGATGATCGCGCCTCAGCGGGCGGGGCTGCCCCTGTGGACGGTGAAGGCCATGTGCCGGGGCGCCAGGCTGATCGGGAAGGGTCGGAGCCGGATTTTCATCAGCAAGCCCTGGAACGGGCCGGAGGACTTTGAAACCTCCTGCGCCATGGGCCGGGAGCGGTTCGACTGGTATGACGCCCTCCGGGTGAAAAAGGACCGGTACCGTAACAACGGGCCCACCTATACCTGGACCCTGGAGAGCATGAACGTGACGGCACGGCTGCTGAAGCCCGGGGCGCCGGAGAAAATTCAGATTCCGGTTCTGCTGTATACCGCGGAGACGGATAATCAGGTGATCCCGGAGGCGCAGGAGCAGTTTATCTCCCGGGTGGCGAAGGGCCAGCGGAAGGTGGTGGCCGGGGCCAAGCATGAGATCTACCGGTCGCCCGACGCGGTGTTCTTCCCCTGGTGGCAGGAGATTCTGAATTTCCTGGGCTGAGCGGGGCGTCGGACCCGGAAAAACTTTTCCGGAAAAACCATTGCTAAAAGGACTGGCTGCATGTAAAATAAGAGGGAAAAAGTTCCCTTTTATGATATCCCCGAAAATTGAAAGGAGAGGTGGTTCCCATGAAAAAGCTGATTTCCCTGCTGCTGGCGCTGGTCATGGCGCTGAGTCTGACGACGGTTTTTGCGGAGGATGCGGCGGACTGGACCAAGGCACAGTATGCCGCCGCGGCTGATATTCGGACGGAACTGGCCGGCGACTATACCGGCAAAACCGTGATCCTGCACTCTAACGACGTGCACGGCCAGATCGACGGGTATGCCTGGATTGCCGGGCTGAAGAAGTGCTTCGAAGGTCTGGGAGCCCGTGTGATCCTGGTGGATGCGGGAGACTTCAGCCAGGGCACGATCTATGTAAGCTCCACCAAGGGCCTCGCCGCCGTGGAGATGATGAACAAGGCGGGCTACGACGTGGTGACCCTGGGCAACCATGAATTCGACTTCGGATATGCCCAGCTGATGGATAACCTGACCAAGGCGGAATTCACGACAATCTGCGCGGACGTAACGCTGGATGAGACCGGCGAGAAGATTCTGCCGCCCACCGCGGTGCTGGAGTACCACGCGGAGGATGAAGCCAACAATATCAAGATCGGCTTCTTCGGCATGGAAACCCCCGAAACCGCCACGAAGGTCAATCCGGGCCTGGTGAACATGATCACCTTTGACGCCTTTGACAAGATGTATGAATCCGCACAGGCGGCGGTGGATGACCTGAAGGCCCAGGAAGTGGATCTGACCATCGGCTTGACCCATCTGGGCGTGGACGCCGAGAGCAAGGCCAACGGCTACCGCACGCTGGACCTGTTGGAGAAGGTGGAAGGCATCGACTTCCTGCTGGACGGCCACAGCCATACGGTGATGACCGCCGGCCCCGAAGGAGAACCCATTCAGTCCACGGGAACCAAGTTTGAATACATCGGCGTGCTGGTGATTAACGACGCCGCGAAGACCATTGAGGATCATTTCCTGGTTCCCACCTATCTGGGCAGCAAGCTGTACAAGGCCGCTTACGTGGACGAGGATGTGCTGGCGGCGGCCAACGAAATCATCGCGAAGGTGGACGCGGATTATAACACCGCCTTTGCTTCCACGGACGTGGTGCTCAACGGCGAACGCGATCCCGGCAACCGGACGGAGGAGACCAACCTGGGCGATCTGATTACCGACGCCATGGTCTGGTCCGTGGTGAAGGAAGGCGGCATCGAGCAGGTGGAGCCCAACGCGGTGGTGGGCATTACCAACGGCGGCGGCATCCGGGCGACCATCAACGTGGGCGAAATTACCAAGAAGGACATTAACACGGTGCTTCCCTTCGGCAACACGGTGGCCGTGGTGTACGTGACGGGCGCGGAGCTGCTGGAAGCGCTGGAAGCTTCCACCTTCTGCACGCCGAAGGCGATCGGCGGATATCCGCAGACCTCCGGCATCACCTGGACCCTGGATACCACCAAGGCCTATGACCAGGGAGACGTATATATGCTGGACGGCAAGGAAACCACCTATTACGCCCCCAAGAGCATCAACCGGGTGACCATTACGGCCATCAACGGAGAACCCTTCGATGAGAATGCCACCTATGCGGTAGTGACCAATAACTTCATCACCGCCGGCGGCGACACCTACAACGTGTTCGGCACGAAGACCGAAAAGTTCGATACCGGCATCCCGATGGATGAAGCGGTGATGGCCTATGTGGAAGAAGTCCTGCAGGGCGTGGTGACCGAGGAAGCCTACGGACAGCCCAAAGGACGGGAATCCCAGATCAGGGAATAAGGTTCATCCGAAATAGATTCAATCCAAGAATCAAAGCGCTGGCCCGGAAACGGGCCGGCGCTTTTTTCTCCGGAGGATACAGGGAAGGCGCGACCCGATCAGGAATCAACCATCGGAAGACTCAGGAAAACCGCAGCCCGCGCGAGGATCCATCCTTCGGAAGGCAAAGGAAAACCGAAGGGGACGAAGTATCGATAAAATGTTAACCAGAGATTGATAAAAAGGTTGACATAACCGCCTGCCCGGTGGTATGCTTCTCCCGATTTTTTACATCAGGAGTGCTGCTTATGTCCCGTATGTCCGTGAAGGAGCTGACGATGATTGCCCTGGGGATCGCCCTGCTGGCGGTCTGTTCCTGGATTTCCGTTCCCCTGACCATCCCCGTGACGCTGCAGACCTTTGCGGTCTGCCTGGTGACCGCCCTGCTGGGGCTGAAGGGCGGGCTGTGGGCGGTCTTTGGCTTTATTGTGCTGGGCGCTGTCGGCGTGCCGGTGTTCTCCGGATTCCGGGGAGGTCCCGCCGCCCTGCTGGGGCCTACCGGCGGATATATCGTGGGCTTTCTGTTCACGGCCCTGATCGTGGGGCTGGCGGTGAAAAGGCATGGCTGCAGGCTGCCCGTTCTGGTGATTTCCATGGCCCTGGGCATCCTGGTCTGCTACGCTTTCGGCACCGCCTGGTTCATGACGGTCTACGCCAGGCGCACCGGGCCCATCTCTCTGGGAACGGCGCTTTCCTGGTGCGTGCTGCCTTACCTGCTTCCGGACGCGGTGAAGATCGCCCTGGCGGCCCTGTTGACCCGAAGGCTGCAGCCGGTGCTTCGCAGGGAAATGGGAAAACCGTAAAAAAGCGTTCGGAAATCGGCGGAAACCGGTATTATACCGAGGAAGAAGAAGGAAATCACCCAGAGGGGAAACAGGGAGAATCTGACCCATGACGAAGGATTATGTGCTTCATATGCTCCAGGAACACCCGGATGAGTATGTGTCCGGGGGGATGCTTTCCGAAACGCTGAAGCTGAGCCGCACCGCCGTATGGAAGGCGGTGGAGCAGCTGCGGGCGGAAGGATATCCCATCGAGTCCATGCCCCGCCGGGGCCACAGGCTTTCCTCGGACAGCGATGTGCTGTCGGAGGAGGGCGTCCGGAGGCATCTGAAAAACCGGAACCTGCGGATCAACGTTTTTCCGGTAATCTCCTCCACCAATACGGTGCTGAAGCAGATGGCTGCGGAGGACGCGCCGGAGGGTCAGGTGCTGATTGCCGGAGAACAGACCGCCGGACGGGGGCGGCTGGGCCGAAGCTTCTATTCGCCCGCCGGAACGGGCCTGTATATGAGCCTGCTGCTGCGGCCTTCCCTGGCGCCAGCCGATGCCACCCGGCTCACCGCGTGCGCCGCCGTGGCCGTCTGCGAAGCGCTGGAAAGCCTGGGGGAAGTGCGGCCCGGCATTAAATGGGTGAATGATATTTTTCTGAAGGGCCGGAAGATCTGCGGCATTCTGACGGAGGCGGGGCTGGATTTCGAATCCGGAAAAATGAGCTATGTGATCATCGGCATCGGGATCAATACGCGCACGCCGGAGGGGGATTTTCCGGAGGAGCTCCGTTCGGTGGCGGGATCCGCCTTCGGAGACAAACCGGTTCCCGATCTTCGCAACAGGCTGGCCGCCGGGGTGCTGGACCGGCTGGCGGATTTCGCAAAGGATCCCTTCGATCCGGGTATTTTCCGGGGATATAAGGCCCGTTCCCTGGCCCTGGGACAGCCCATCCTGATCCTCTCCCCGGGGCAGAATCCGATCGAGGCGGAGGCCCTGGATCTGGAGGAGGATTTCTCCCTTCGGGTCCGGACCGTGACAAGGGAGGAACGACTGCTCCACTCCGGAGAAATCAGTATTCGGCTGAAAGAATAAAAACGGAACCGTGAAAGAAGCCGCCTGCACCTGCATTGAAAAGAACGTCCGCATGTGATATCATGCGGATGGAACAGACCTAAGGCTGAAATGGCGGAGCGGATTCAAGCGCACAGGATCAGGACATTCACGGAATCAGAGCAGGAGAAAAGGACAATGAGAAAGAAGCTGCTATGGGCATTGGCGCTGGTTTTGGCAGCGCTGACTTTCTGTGCGGCGGCTCTGGCCGCAGAGAGCGGCTCGTGTGGCGAACTCAGCTGGTCATTGGATGACGAAGGCCTGCTGACCATCTCAGGTAGCGGTGAAATGCCAAACTTCACCTATGAATCCACAGATGCCTGGCACCTGTACAAGGACGATATCCGGTGCGTGCGGGTGGAGGAAGGCGTTACCAATATCAGCTATTACGCTTTCGTGGAATGCGCCAATCTGACGGATGCTGTGCTGGCAGACAGCGTGATATCCATTGCAGGCCAAGCATTCTTTCACTGCAGCAGCTTGGAGAAGATCTCGATCCCATCCGGAGTGACCAGCATCGGGTCGGATGCGTTCATGGGCTGCGGCAGCCTGACGGAGGCCACGATTCCGGATGGCGTAACCTTGCTCAGCAGTGGGCTGTTCAGGGACTGCAGCAGTCTGGCAAGCGTCTCCCTTCCGCAGGGACTGATCCGGATTGACGATAGTGCTTTCTCAAACTGTGTCTGCCTGTCGGCTATTGAAATACCCGGCAGTGTGACCGGTATCCGGAGCAGCGCTTTTCGGGGCTGTACCAGTCTGATAAGCGTCACGCTTCCCGATGGGCTATCCGGCATCAGCAGTTACACTTTCGCGGATTGTACCGGGCTGGTGAACGTTTCGATTCCGGAGGGCGTCAAGGCGATCGGCGATTCCGCTTTTCTGAACTGTACCAGCCTGGAAAGCGCATTGATTCCTGAAGGCGTCACCATCATCAGCACCTACGCCTTCTCCGGCTGCAGCAGCCTGCAGCATATCACGCTGCCCGACAGCCTGACAAAAATCGGTTATCATGCGTTTGCAGGCTGCAGCAGCCTGACGGAGGTCAGTTTCCCCGCCGGGATGACCGCCATCGAGCAATATGTGTTTTCCGGCTGCAGCAGTTTACAAAGCATTATGCTGCCTGACAGCCTGACCAGCATCGAAAGGAATGCGTTTTATCAGTGCAGCAGCCTGGTGGATGCGGCCATTCCGGACAGCGTAACCGGTATTGGATCTTACGCTTTCGCATCATGCGGCAGCCTGGTGGATGTAGTTGTTCCGGACAGTGTGACCAGCATAGGATTCGGTGCTTTTTCCAACTGCACCAATCTGATGGGTATCACACTCCCGAATGGCATGACTCAGTTCACTCAGAATTTGTTTACGGGCTGCAGTCATCTCCTGAGCCTTCGAGTGAGCGATAGTCATCCGACCTACCTCTCGCTTGACGGTGTGCTGTACAGCAAGGATATGACCGCTTTGCTCATGGCTCCCTGCGGGCTGACAGGCATAACCATTCCGGACAGCGTGACGCGCATTGGCAGCTCTGCCTTCTCAAACTGTGCAGGTCTGACGAGCGTTACTATTCCGGACAGTGTGACCAGCATCGAAAACAACGCGTTCTCACAATGCAGCGGACTGCTGTCGATTGTCATCCCTGCGAGCGTGACGCAGATAGGCGCGCAGGTTTTCTCTGGCCACAATGAAGACTTGATGATCTATGGCGCAACCGGCTCTCAGGCTGAATCTTACGCACAGTCATACGAAATTGAGTTTTCCGCACTCGACGTGCCGGATATTCCGGTCACTGCCGAAGGCAACTGGGGCAATCTCAGCTGGACTCTGTACGAGACAGGGGCACTGTCCGTCAAAGGCAGCGGAGCCATGAATGACTTTGCCGCAGGCTCGACCGAAGCCTGGCGGGCCTATGCCGGCCAGATCCTGAGTATCTCCGTCGGCAAAAAAATCACCAGCGTCGGAAGCTATGCGTTCCAGGGGTGTGGCAATGCGACGGAAATCACCCTCCCTTCCAGCCTGACGGCTGTTGGGGAAGCAGCTTTTGCGCAGTGCAGCTCGCTGGAGACGATCATGCTCCCCGATCAAGTGACCGGCATTGGCAGCTCTGCGTTCTATCAATGCACCGCCCTGACGGGTATCTCCTTCCCTTTTGGACTGCAGGAAATCGGCAGCCATGCTTTCGGCGGGTGTGAAAAGCTGCGGATCGTCACGCTCCCTGCGAGTCTGACAACCCTGGGCGAGGAGCCCTTCATCGGCTGCAGCTGGCTTGCGAGAATCGAAGTGAACAGCGGCAACCCGGTATTTGCTTCCAAGGACGGTATTCTGTACAACAAGACGCAGACCTGCCTGCTCCTCTGTCCCTGCGGCCTGGGAACGGTATACTTTTCGACTGATGTGACCGAGATCGGCCCCTATGCTTTCCACAACTGCAACAATATGACTGGTGTTACCGTGCCGTCTACAGTGACCGCCATCGGCGCGGGGGCATTCTCGGGCTGCAGCAGCATGGTCAGCGCTACGATTCCGGAAAGTGTCGTCAGCATTGGCAGCCTGGCGTTTGAAGACTGCAGCGATCACTTTGCGATCAGGGGCCTTGCGGGTACGCAGGCGGAAGCTTACGCTGTCGCAAACGGGATCCCGTTCACAGAGATGTTTGTCACTGTGGACAGCGGTACCTGGGGCAGCCTCAGCTGGACGCTGAACAACAAGGGCTGCCTGGAGATTGTTGGCAGCGGTGCCATGAACGACTTTGAAGCGGATTTGTCCGCTGCCTGGCTCGCCCGCCGGGAAGAGATCCGTGCCGTTACCATCGGCCAGGGCGTCACCGGAATCGGTGCTTACGCCTTCAGCGGCTGCAGCAGCCTGACAGAAATCACGGCTTCCGGAAGCGGCGGAAGTATCGGCAGCCATGCCTTCCATGGCTGCAGCAGCCTGACGGATGTCACGATCCCCTGGAACATGACGGGAATCGGCAGCTATGCTTTCTGTGACTGCATCAGCCTGAGCGACATTTCGATCCCGTGGAGTATTGGCAGTATTGAGACATCTGTCTTCCAAGGATGCAGCAGCCTGACGGAAGTCACGATTCCGGACGGCATCGCCGGCATCGGCAGCTCAGCCTTCAGCGGCTGCGCAGGCCTGCACAGCGTGACGATCCCCGGAACCGTGACGCAGATCGGAGCGGCCGCCTTTAACGGCTGCTCGGGCCTGACCGATGTGTACTTCTCCGGCTCCGGCAGCCAGTGG
>CAZMFY010000017.1:0-21107 GCA_964565635.1 uncultured Oscillospiraceae bacterium | reverse complement strand
ACAAAGTTCATTCCCGACCGGTTCAGCAAGATTTACTACAACTGGATGGAGAACATCCGGGACTGGTGCATCAGCCGTCAGCTGTGGTGGGGCCATCGCATTCCCGCCTGGTACTGCGACGACTGCGGGGAGATGATCGTCTCCCGCACCGATCCCACCGTCTGCCCGAAGTGCGGCGGCAGCCACCTGCGCCAGGACGAGGACGTGCTGGACACCTGGTTTTCCTCCGCCCTGTGGCCCTTCTCCACCCTGGGATGGCCGGATGAAACGCCGGATCTGAAGTATTTCTATCCCACCACCATGCTGGTCACCGGATATGACATTATCTTCTTCTGGGTAGCCCGGATGATCTTCAGCGGCATCGAGAACATGGGAGAGGTTCCCTTCGAGACGGTGCTGATCCACGGCCTGGTCCGGGACGAAAAGGGCCGCAAGATGTCCAAATCCCTGGGCAACGGCGTGGATCCCCTGGAGGTTGTGGACGAATACGGCGCGGACGCCCTGCGGTTCAGCCTGGTCATGGGCGTCAGCCCCGGCAACGACACCCGCTACAGCCGGGAGAAGGTGGAATCCGCCCGGAATTTCGCCAACAAGGTGTGGAACGCCTCCCGCTTCGTGCTGATGAACGTCAGCGAAAGGGGAGAGATCGATCCCGCGAAGCTGGAGATCGCCGACAAATGGATCCTGACCCGGCTGCAGGAAGCGGTTCGGGACATCAGCGATCACATGGAGGACGGGGACTTCGGCCTGGCGGCCACGAGGATTTACGATTTCGCCTGGAGCGAATTCTGCGACTGGTATATCGAGCTGAGCAAGGCCCGGCTGCTGGGCGAGGACGGGGAGAGCAAGGAAACGGTGAAGGCGGTGCTGCTGTACGTGCTGGAGGCGCTGCTGAAGCTGCTGCATCCCTTCATGCCCTTCCTGACGGAGCAGGTGTATAAATATCTGCCCGGAAGCGAGGGCTTCCTGATGCTGCAGAAGTGGCCGGAGGTGAAGCCGGAGCTGGACTTCCCTGAGGAGGAGAAGCGGATGCAGGGCGTGATGGATATCATCCGCTCCATCCGGAACCTGCGCAGCGAAATGAACGTGGCCCCCTCCAAGCGGACCCGGCTGATGCTGCTGCCCGGAGAAGGCTGGCAGGCGGCCCTGGAAAACGGGGAGGGATACTTCAAGCGCCTGGCCGGCGCCGAAAAGGTGGAAATCATCGGGAGCCGGGAGCAGGTGACGGAAAAGACCGTCTCCGCGGTGACCGGGGCGGCGGAGCTCTTCATTCCGCTGGGAGACCTGGTGGACTTCGAGAAGGAAATCGCCCGGCTGGAGAAGGAAAAGGCGAACCTGACGAAGGAGATTGGCCGGGCCCAGGGCATGCTGAAGAATCCCGGCTTCGTGGCCAAGGCCCCCGCGGCCCTGGTGGAAGCGGAACGGGAGAAGCTGGCGGCCAACGAGCAGAAGGCGAAGGCGCTGGAAAGCCGCATCGCCGAGCTGAAGGAAAATCTGTAACAAGCGAAGGAGCTTGAAAAGCTGCCTTCCCGGACAGAAGAAATTTCCTCGAAAAATCAATCATAACAGCAAAACGGACGTCCTCCGAGAGGGGCGTCCGTTCTTTTTATCCGTTGTTATGCTGCTTTAAGCTTAATATTGATTTCACCGCTAATGAGATGGATTTCACCGCTGTTTTACAGGGCCTTCGCCGCCGCTTATATCTTCTCCGCCACCCGCAGCTTGGCGCTCCGGGCTCTGGGATTCATTTCCACTTCGCCGTCGGAGGGCTTGACCGCGCCGCCGGCCAGAATATTCACCACCGGCTTCCGGCCGCAGGTGCAGATGGGCGCCTTCGGCGGGCAGACGCAGGGATTCCGCAGCCGCTGGAAGCACCGCTTCACCAGCCGGTCTTCCAGGGAATGGAAGGTAATGACGCAGAGCCGGCCGCCGGGCTTCAGACAGTCCGTCAGATCGCAGAGGGCCTGATCCAGCGGGGTCAGCTCATCGTTGACGGCGATGCGGATGGCCTGGAAGGTCCTCCGGGCAGGATGCCCCTCATCCTTCCGGCGCACGGCCTTCGGAATGGCCGCATCCACCGCCGCCACCAGGTCAAAGGTGGTTTCCAGGGGCTTCTCCGCCCGGCGCTCGCAGAGAATCTTCGCGATCCGGACGGCCCATTTTTCCTCTCCGTAATCCCGGATGATGCCCGCGATCTCCTCTTCCGGCAGGGTGTTCAGCAGCTCCGCCGCCGTCATCCCCCGGCTCCGGTCCATCCGCATGTCCAGCGGGGCGTCCTCGTGATAGCTGAAGCCCCGCTCCGGGGTATCCAGCTGGGGGCTGCTGACCCCCAGATCCAGCAGGGCTCCGTCCAGCGCCGGCGCCCCGGCCGCCGCCAGCAGCGCTTTCGCGTCATGAAAATTCCCATGAATGGCCGTGAACCCGGGAAACCGCTTCAGCCGCTCGGAGGAGGCGGCAATGGCCGTCTCGTCCCGGTCGATGCCGTACAGGCGGCCGGAATCTCCCGCGGCCTCCAGAATCCTTTCGCTGTGGCCGCCGCCCCCCAGGGTCCCGTCACAGTAGACGCCGCCGGGCTGGGGATCCAGCCAGGTCAGCACCTCGGGAAGCATGACCGGAATATGATGAAACTGTTCCATATGTTCTCCTGTTGCAATCAATCCTTCTCCGGTTTCCGGCAGCGAGCCGGAGACCGGGACATATCCCGCAGCCTGTGCTTACGCTTCGAACATCCTTTTCAGGGAAAGAGCCGCCTGCTTGACGGCGTTTTTCTTTTCCCCCCGCAGGATCAGCTCGTTCTGCGCGTCCCGCAGGCTCAGCCCCTGGCGCATCTCTTCGACCAACCGGGCTTCCAGAGACTGCTCTCCAGCGGGGGCGGGGGCTTCCGGCGGCGTGACCCCGTGCAGGTCGATCACCAGGCAGTATTCCCCCTTCTCCGTCTTCGGGTTCTCCCGCAGGGCCCGCAGGATTTCCTTCGGAGTTCCCCGCAGGGTCTTCTCATGGAGCTTGGTCAGATCGCAGCTGACGCTGAGCCGTGCTTCCGGCAGCACCTCCGCGATGGCCTCCGCCAGCTCCGTCACCCGGAAGGGGGATTCGTGCACAACGGCTACCGCCGGCCCCGCGGCCAGGGACAGCAGCTTTTCCTTCAGGTCCTTTTTCTCCCGGGGCAGGAATCCGTAAAAAGCGAATTCCCGGGTATCGAAGGCGGACACGCTCAGGGCGGCCACGGCGGCGCAGCAGCCGGGAATGGGCTGCACCTCGATGCCCCGCTCCGCGCAGGCCTTCACCAGGGCGTATCCCGGATCGGACACGCAGGGGGTTCCCGCGTCGGTGGTCAGGGCCACCGTCAGATCCTCTGCCAGCATCCTTTCCGCCAGGGTGACGCCCTTTTTCTGCTCATTGTGCTGATGGCAGCTGGTCAGGGGCGTGGAGATGCCGAACACCTGGCAGAGCTTCCCCGTCACCCTTGTGTCCTCCGCGGCGATCAGATCAGCGGAGCGCAGAACTTCCGCTGCTCGGGGAGACCAGTCCTGGAGATTTCCGATGGGGGTTGCCACCACATAGAGCTTCGCCATCGCCTTCCGTCCCTTCCCATACGATTCAGGATAGCTTCATTGTAGAAAGAACGCCCGGGAAAGTCAAGCGGGGAATCGGTTCGCGGGAGACAGCGGGGAATCGGTTCGGGGGAAAATATGGATACAGATGTGGCGCGGGACCCGGTTCGCTTTTTTATTCATGGGATGTTTACAGTCGCCCCGGCGGATTGATGATATACTGGAATTGGGCGGAAAGGCCCCATCCCCGTGAATGCGTGGATGACGAATGAATACAGGAGTAATGACCGGTGAAGGCAATCTGGAAAAGGGAGCTGCAGAGCTATTTTTATACGCCCGTGGGATATGTGTTTCTGGGGGTTTTTCTGCTGATCTCCTCGGTGATGTTCTTTCTGTCCATCCTGCGGCAGCACAGCGGGGATCTGCCCACGTTTATCGGACAGATGAGCTATCTGTGGATGCTGCTGAGCCCGGTGCTGACCATGCGGCTGCTGGCCGAGGAAAAGCAGAAGCGGACAGATCAGCTGCTGCTGACCAGCCCGGTGAGCCTGCCGGGAATCGTGCTGGGCAAATATCTGGCGGCGGTGACGGTGCTGTGCCTGGCCGGCCTGGCCACGCTGCTGTACGCGGCGGTGGTGGCGGTTTACGGCACGGTGTATCCCCTGGAGCTGGCGGTGAACTATCTGGGCTTCCTGCTGCAGGGGTGCGCCTTCGCGGCGCTGGATCTGTATCTGGGCGCCTGGGCGGGAACCCCGGTGGTGGCCGCGGTGATGGGCTTCGGCGCCAATCTGCTGATCTGGATGATGGACCTGGCGGCGGATCAGGCCGGCATCGCCGCGGTGGAGAAGGCCATTGCCTTCTTCAGCCTGTATCAGCGAAACGAACCCTTCCTGATGGGCCAGCTCAGCTTCGCCAACGCGGTCTATGACATCAGCTTCGCGGCGGCCTTCCTGGCCCTGACCGTATATCACCTGAACAGAAAGCGGATTTAGCAGGCGGCCCGGCTGCTCGGCCGGCCTGCCTGTACAACCCCTGAACAAGAAACGGATTGAATAAAAATGAAGAAGGATCGAAAGGAATGGATGCGGAAGCTCCGGCTGCGGGGGCTGGGCACGGGGATGCTGATCCTGGTGCTGGCGGCGCTGCTGGGGCTGAATCTGGGGCTGACGGCGATGGAAAAGCGCCACGGATGGCGCATGGACTTTTCCTTTAACGGCATTACCACCCAGAGCGAGGCGACCCGGAAGGCCCTGGCGGAGCTGACTCATCCGGTTCACATCTACGCCCTGTTCACCAAGGGGCAGGAGGACGCCCCGCTGATGGAGCTGCTGGACCGATACGCGGCGGAATCGGAGCTGGTCACCTGGGAGCAGGCGGACCCGGCGCTGAATCCGGCCCTGCTCACCCGGTTTTCCGGAGGCACGGACAGCGTTTCCTCGGATTCCATGATCGTTTACTGCGGGGAAACGGACCGGTGGCGGATTCTGGAGCCCACGGAATTCATCAGCCTGAGCATGGATCAGGAGACGGGGAATTACACCTACGCGGGCTATACCTATGAGCGGGCGATCACCGGCGCGATTCTGTACGTGACCCGGGAGCAGATCCCCGTGATCACCGTCATTCAGGGGCACGGAGAGCTGGACGGGGAATCGGTCAGCGCCTTTGACGCCCTGATGACGGAGAACCATTACGAGGTCCGGTATCAGGATCTGTCCGCCTCGGATTACGAGCCGAATCCGGCGGAGCTGCTGGTGTTTTTCAGTCCCCTCCGGGATCTGAGCGACGCGGAAATGGAAAAGATCACCCGCTTTACGGATCAGGGGGGCAGCCTGCTGATGACCTGCGACTATACGGATCCGATTTCCGATATGCCGAATTATGCGGCGCTGCTCCGGTCCTACGGATTCATCCCGAAGGACGGCATCGTGGTGGCGGACCGGGAGGACGGGGACAGCTATTACAATCAAATCCGGATCGATCTGATTCCGGTGATGAAGACCACAGACCTGACGGCGAACCTGGTGGCCTCCGGGGCGGATACGGTGCTGATGCCGGGATGCCGGGCTTTCGAAACCCCGGGAGAGACGGACCGGAATCTGACGGTGATGACGGTGCTGGAAAGCGGAGAAACCGCCTATCTGAAGCAGCTGCGGACGGACATGACCAGCGTGGAACGGGAGGAGGGGGACGAAACGGGCCCCTTCGCCCTGGCGCTGCAGGCCAGGCGGACGACCCAGGGCGGCTATATCAGCCGGGCCTTCGTCTGCGGATGCTCCGGGATGATGACGGAGGAACAGATCTATGCCATGACGGATACCCGTCAGCTGATGATCCGGGTGGCGGAATTCCTGACAGGCCAGCAGGGCTCAAACCTGGAGATCATGGCCCGCAGCGCCATCCGGCCGGGGCTCAGCGTCCGAAGCAACGGGATGGGGTCCATGCTGGTGACGGCCCTGCCCCTGGCGGTGGTCTTGGCGGCCGCGGTGGTTCTGTTCAGAAGAAGAAATATGTAAAGCTTGAAGAAAAGCGGATTTTCGGGTATGATAAGGCAAGGAACCGGGGAAAACTGAATGAGGGGAGCTGCGAGAGATGGAACACGGGAATCCTTTGCTGGAGAAGAATCCGGGAACGCGGTTTATTACCATGGGAGAGATCATGCTGCGGCTGACTCCGCCCAACTATCAGAAAATCCGCATGACCAATACCTTTGAAGCCACTTACGGCGGCAGCGAGGCGAATATCGCCCTGGCCCTGGCCAGCCTGGGGGTAGATTCCACCTTCTTCACCGTGGTGCCGAATCACTCCATCGGAAAGAGCGCTATCCGCAGTCTCCGGTCCGGGGATGTGCACTGCACACCGGTGATCCTCTCCACGCCGGAGGAAACGCCTACCCACAGGCTGGGAACCTATTATCTGGAAACGGGCTTCGGCATCCGGGCCAGCAAGGTGATCTACGACCGGAAGCATTCCGCCCTGACGGAATACGATTTCTCGAATTATGATCTGGAAAGCCTGCTGAAGGATTTCGACTGGCTCCATCTGTCCGGCATTACCCCCGCCCTCTCCCCCTCCTGCGCGGATCTGATTCTGCGGATGCTGAAGACGGCGAAGGAGATGGGGATTACCGTTTCCTTTGACGGAAACTTCCGGGCGACCCTGTGGACCTGGGAGGAGGCCCGGGATTTCTGCACCCAGTGCCTTCCCTATGTGACGGTGCTGCTGGGCATTGAGCCCTACCATCTCTGGAAGGACGAAAACGATCATTCCAAGGGGGACTGGAAGGACGGGGTGCCGCTGCAGCCGGACTATGAGCAGCAGGATGAGATCTTCCAGCACTTTGTGGAGCGCTGGCCGAATCTGAAATGCATCGCCCGGCATGTGCGCTATGCCCATTCCGGATCCGAAAACAGCCTGAAGGCCTTTATGTGGTATGACGGGCATACCTTCGAGAGCAAACAGTTCACCTTTACGATCCTGGACCGGGTCGGCGGCGGAGACGCCTTCGCCTCCGGGCTGATCTATGCCATGATGCACGGGGATAAGCCCATGGATATCCTGAATTTTGCCGTGGCCTCCTCCGTCATCAAGCATACCATCCACGGGGATGCCAACATCACCGATGATGCGGACGCGATCCGCAATCTGATGAACATGAACTATGACATCAAGCGGTAAAGACGATCCTTATACCGGGTGAACTGGAAAAAAGAACGCCGGCAGCGGGGGAGAATAACGCCTGAAGACCGTGGAAAATTCATGCTTGACAATCCCGGCTCCGGGGGCTATAATTCCACATGTTGCCGGCCGTAGGGCAATGGTGTAATGGTAACACGTGGGTCTCCAAAACCTTTGTTGAGGGTTCGAGTCCTTCTTGCCCTGCTCGGCGATAGAGCCTTGAAGCTGTTGCGCTTCAGGGCTCTTCAGTTTTTTTGGCGCAAGTATTGATTTTACCAGATGCTGCAAAGCGTTTCCGATTATTTTCGATTCACGTCACCGTCTTTTTTTACGGGATCACCGTCAGATACCTGCCAGATAACAGTCGGCCTGTCAGACTGTTTTCAGCGGCCGGATGAGGAAGCAACAGAAAAACCGTCCGCCGCGGAGACCCGCAGTGGACGGTTTTCGGATGCGCTATGGCGGTTTCTGCCTTTTCCTGCCGGAACGCATCGGGCACCGTCAGTTCGTCTTCATCAGAATGACAATGCTCATATTTCCGCCGGAACGCATCTGGTTCCGTCAGTTAATCTTCATAATGCTTACAATGCTCGTATTCTTGTTCACAGTCATTTTGAACGAACTTCCTGTAAAGGTCTCTTTGTATCTTCCTGCTTTGCCCAGGTTCCTGACAATCATCTTTTCTGATCCGTTCACCGTCCATCTGCTGACGCCTCCGCCGTAGACGGTGGAAACGGAAATTTGCGTTCCCTCCGGCACTTTGCCGGAGGTGGCATTCGTGTAGCCTCCTCCCGAGAAGGTGCAGCCCTCGCAGGTCACGGTATAGAAGACCGTCCGGTGTAACGTAGGAGCCGGTTCGGTCGGCGGAACCACCGGAGGCGCGGTGACACCGGGCGCCTTCGGCTGGGGATTGGCCGCTTTTTTAGCTCCGAAAATCGGCTCATAGGTCATGGAAACATTCAGCGTACGCACAACGAAATAGGTAATCCCCGCATTGGGATACAGTTCCGTCTGATTAAACTTCCAGCCCTTCACCTTCTGATTTTTCGGAATCACCGCTTTGACCTTTGCCGTAACCTGGCCGCCGCTCTCCGGCGCCCCGGTGGCCCGGTTGACATAATCTTCCGTAAAATCGAAGGAGTTCAGCCAGCCGCCCGCCCCGGTGGTTTTTGTTTTGATATGGCAAAGCTGGGCATGGATGCCCTGAATGATCAGCTGTTCCCCGGTTCGGGCGTCCTGGATGCTCTGAGGAGAAATCAGCGTGCTGCTTTCCGATTTCGTATACACCACTTCGAACTGAAAATCGCAGTCCGCCTTCGTCAGCCGGATCGATTTGACCATACTCTGGAAATCATACCGCACGCCGTTAATCACCCAGTAATCGATCTTCTTTCCCCGCGGAATATCGGCGGTAATCACAATGTTGTCACTTTCCGTGACATGCAGTGTTTCCCACTTGTCACCTTCCGCCTTGTTCTTCCTGTTTGCATACTGAATGTACGCGCCCAGCGCCGTGATTTCAAAGCCGGCGCTCTCGTCCGGTCCCTGATCCGGGATGCTCCCGCTGCCGGCCTGATAGGGGACGCCGCCGGATACAGGCCTGGGTGTCGCCGTGGCGGAGGCACGGCTCTTCGGCCTGTCTTTCTGAAGAAATTCCCACTTCACATAACCGGAGACGCCGCCGTATGTCACATAGGCGGACTTTTCGGTGGATTTGCTGCTGTCCGGCTCGAGGGCCGTTCCGTAGGGAATATTGCCGATGACCTTGCTCGTGAATTCATCCCGCAGGTTCAGGGTTTTCCCGTTTTTGGTATACACATACCAGGTTTCGGCCTGTGCGGCCAGCGCCGGCACCAGAAGCATGATCATCAGGAGCAGTGCGATCAGCCGTTTCATCTTTTTCCACTTCCTCTCTGTCATTTTTCTAAAATGAATCCGCGCTATTATCGTGCCAGTTCCTCATATTCCATGACCCGCGTGCGCACCATGAAGGCCAGCACCTCCTCCGCTGTCTCTTCATTCCCGGCATACAGCGCCAGGAGCAGATTCTGCCGCACGCGCAGCCACTGCTGGAACATATTCAGGTCATTGGCGAGAAGGGTCTTTGCTTCCGTACTGCAGGCCGGATACAGGCTGTTTGCTTCCTTCAGCTGTACGCCTTGCCACAGCATTCTCGCGCCGCGGAAGGCTTTGGTCCGCTCCTCCGGCGTCTGCGCGGCCTGCAGCTGCGCACGGAGCGCCGAGGGGATGGACAGGTGCTCTCTGCAGACCGTTTCCAGCACCTGATATCCTGAGGCGGCTTCCTCCCTTTCCCGGATGCACTGTTCCGCGGCCGCGCCTGTCATGGGCAGGAGAGAAATCCCGCTCCGCATCTGGCTGTCCAGCCGCTGGGCGGGGGCGGTATGGCGCGCGTAGCACAGGTCGACGCAGCGTTCCCTGAGCTGCGTGAGGACCGCCTCCGCAGCCTCGCTTTCGCTCAGGACGGCCTTCAGGAAGGCTTCATGCACATCCAGCTGGTCAAAGAAAAGGGTGCGTTCCGTTTCAATCGCGTCCGACGCCTCCGGGAAGGCGGCGGCAAGGTCATCATAGGCCTCGTTCACGGCCTGAATCCATGCTTCCCGAACTTCCTCCTGCGAAGATGCTTTCGACGCGGGATCCCTGTGCTCACTGCAGAAGATCAGCTCGTACTGCATCTGGCTGTCACTGATGCCCTTCAGCACCCGCCGGCAGTATCTGACGCCTTCGCCCTGCTGCTGAGGGGGTGTCGGCGTAATCTGCGCCTCGGGCGGGGTTACGGGCGTCGTGTCGGCGCTTACGGTCACAGGAGGAATCAGATGGTCCTCCGTCACGGTCTCTCTGTTTTTCCGGACGACATCGACCGTAACCGGTTCGGCCCATGCCGTATATCCCGACATGTTGTCCCCCGGACGGAGCACAAGCACGGCGGCATACGCCTCATTGGTGACATAGCCATTGACCGCATCGTCCGCGGTGATCGTATGGTCGAATGAAAAACTCTGGGTTTCATCCGGGCTCAGCGTGACTGAGCCCACGAGCACCGGCGCTTCATCCCCATGCACATAATCCCAGAGGGTGATGTCGGCGTCCTCGTCGTGCCCATTGTATACGACAAGATCATAAAGGATGGTTTCGCCTTCCTGATAGTCGACGGAATCGGCCGGATGACTGGTCACCGTCTTGGTGACGGTCACCGCCAGATCTTCGTCCTCTTCCGTCGGTTCCACCTTCGTAAACACGGGAATCGAGGTGACGGTGGTATCCTCCAGCGTTTCGCCCGTGACCGGATCATGGACCAGAACGCGGGCATAGGCCGCATTTTCCACCTGATGCATCGCTTCATCCTGCAGTGTGACGATATGGGTATAGGGCAGTTTGACCGTCTGGCCGGCGCCGATGTCCGCCAGGCCAACCATGACAGGGCTGTATCCGGTGACCTGGTCGTATACCGGAATCCCGGTCACAGGGAATTCATACGTATTGGTCAGTTCGATCGTATAGCTGATAATATCGCTTACCCGGAACGCGTTCTGACCGCCCGGAGGCAGGTTATCCTGATACTTGACGATGGAGATGCCGCCTTCGCTTTCTTCCGGTGGTACGAGCAGCAGGCCCCCCTCATAGACGGCCACATACATCATCGGTCTGACGCCGCTTTCCGAACTGGCGATAAACCGGAAGCCGAAGAAGCCCGCCTCCACGTCCTCCTCGGTCAGAGTATAATGGAAATCATACGGCCGGGTGTCGCCCGGGTGAAGAATGTCCAGCGGCTCGTCGATCAGCGTCTGCCAGAAGGAGAAACCGCCCTGTCCCTGCCGCTCCACATCCAGGCGCAGGCCCACCAGATCCTCCTTCCCAATATTTTCCACTACCAGGGGAATCTCCACCGGATCGCCTTCCCCCGGTGAGGGAGCGAATTGCGTCATTCCGCTCAGGGAGATTCCCTCCGACGGATCTTCCTGAATGGGAACCGTGAAGGAAACCATATTGGAGACCCCGGGATTGACCCAGCCTTCACCGTAGCGGCAGGTGTACTGCGCCCAGAAAGTGAAGGTCACGGCCCCGGCCTGGGCGTATTCATTGATACAGTGCGCGGACAGTGCATTCGCCGCCATTTCCGGGGTGACGGGGAAGGCAGGGAAAGCCTGAATCCCGTCGCCGGGCGCGGTGATGTTCCCCTCGCCGGACACGCCAAGCGTCAGCTGACCCAGGATTTTTCCGTCCGCGCTCTGGGCGACGCCATGGAAGACGATATCCTCCACATCCGTATTGCCCAGGTTTTCGGCCGTCAGATGGGCATCGAAGGAATCATAAAGGGCCAGCGGCGATGCGCTTTTCATTTCGCCCTCAAGGTGCACAAGCGCCGTTTCCACATGCTCCGTGACCAGGGGATATACCAGCTGGACGAAGTCAAGATACGGCTCCTCGCCGCCATAGGCGGTGATCATGCGCATGACTTCGCCATCCGCGATCTCATCCCCGGTGGGGTGAATGACATAGCCGAAATCAATCGATTCATTCGGGGACAGGGTCACGGACCCTCCCTCCGGCCATCCCGTCAGGCTGTCTCCCGCCGGCGCTTCGCCCTGACCGTCCTGCGCCGCAAGGCTGACCGATATGGTGTCATCCGAGGTGTTCGTCAGGGTCAGATCCGTCGTAATGGTCATGTCGCCCTGCTTCCTGTGATGTCCGTTGACCACCAGCTGAAGGGCGCCGCTGCGCATGACCGGGAAGACAAACGAAACACTGTCGGCAACGTTCGCCCCCGTTTCCTCGACGGTTCCCGCCACGGTCAGCGTGCGCCGGAACACGCCGTCCATTTTGTCCGAGTCGTTTTCCGGCATGATCAGGGTGAACGTAAAGGATTCTCCGGGCTGGAAATCACTCACCTCCACGCTGTCACCCCAGTTGGCAAACGCATCGTTCCAGGCCTCGGTGCCGCTGCCGTCCCGGGTTTCCGCATACAGGCTCAGCGGCAGATCGCCGGTGTTTTCCACGGTCACCTCCACCATGTGTACGGATGCGCCCTGTTCATCGTCCCAGGAGGTGGTGATTTCTCCGGCGGTCAGCGTCAGCCCGGGCAGACCTGTATCCAGATGCCACTGGCCCCCGCGCAGCGTAAAGCTCAGCGTGCCGCTCTCCTGGAGGGCGCCATCGAGCGCCGTAGCCGTGACGGTCCGCACCAGAAGGCCCGCCGCCGTTTCCTCATCGGTGGGAAGGATGCTGTAGTCCATCTGTACGCTGTCCTGCGCGGGAATCGCGGCCTGCTGTTCAGGCTTTCCATCCAGCAGATCTCCCTCATGGTCCGAAACCACTTCGACCGTCACAGACTGGTCGGAATGATTGCCGATACTGACATTGGCCGTAAAGCTGCCGTCTGGCTGATCATCCGCTGCGGGCTGAGCCGATCCGTTCTGCCATTCATCGATGTCCATCCGTTTGACTTCATAATAAGTCGGCGCACTATAATATCCTTTGAGATCAAGGGCGACATCCACGCTCAGTTCTTCCGGTTCCTCCGGCTCCATGCGGATCACGCCCTGCCAGCCGCTGTTGCTGTACCAGCCATAGGTCGCGCTGTGGCACCAGGCAACGAAATCCAGTACATTGACACCCTTGAGGGCTTCCTCCTGATCGACGCCGAAGAAAAAACGGTGGCTGAGGGTGAAACTTTCTCCCGGCATCAGCGTAAGCTCCGGCAGATCGATGACCAGCGGGTCTTCGCTCACATCCCCGTTCTCATCCACGGAGTACCATTCAAAGCGGACGCCGTCGATGGTATCCTCCGGATTCACATTCTCCAGCGTCAGGTCAATCCATACCCTCTCGCCCGGATGGTAGATCCGGTCTTCAAAGGTGCCGGTGAGCACCGGGACGATATAGGTCAGCTTGGGATCGCTGACATCCATGTCCCATACGGCGACGGACTGCTGCCAGAGATTGCTCTGTCCGTCCGCCGGGCCTTCCATCGGGTCTTCATAGCTGTATTCACCCCAGAATACATACCGCAGAAGCGGCTCTTCCTCCTCCAGCGCCGCGCTTTCATCCGCGGGGCCGATGGTGTCAGTCATCAGAAATGCCGCACTTTCACCCGCGTTCAGCATCGCAACCCCGTTTTCGCTCACAAGATCAAAGGTGCGGAGGGTTTTGCCGCTTCCGGTCATCAGCGCGCCGCGGACCACCGGATCCGTCAGCACGGTATCCGACAGATTCCGCAGCGTCAGGCTGGCCCCGATCGCAGCCGTCTCATTTTTACTCAGGAACTCCGGCAGCTCCATGCTTCCATCCAGATGCGCCTGAACATAATCCGGCGTCTGAACCCTTACAGGCAGGCTGGCTGTGGCCGTATGTCCCTGCAGATCCTCCACGGTAATATACCGCTGAAGCCAGCCGTAGGACAGCTTTTCAACAGCCTTCTGCACGTCCTCTTCCGTGGGGGAGAAATAATAGCTGAAGGAATAGCGCTGACCATGGCCAAGCAGCAGGCCCTCCGGAGGCCAGTTCAAAAATCCTTCCAGGCCCTCCGTCAGCGGGTGATCCGATGAGGCCGTAATCAGGCTCCATCCGGTCGCCCGATTGGTCACCGTCAGATCAAACGTATACACCTCATCCTTTCCTTTTCCCTGACGGTGCAGATGATCCACCGTAAGCTGCAGCCCGCCTTCCACAGGCAGCGCGATCAGGATGGAGGCCGTATCATGGGCCCTCAGTCCCGTTTCCTCCGACCAGCCGCCGACATACAGGAGACGCCGGAGCATGTTCATATCTCCGTCGTAATAGAGCCCCGAAGTCCTGGCCAGATACTGAAATACCTTGATTTCACCCGGCTGGATGATGTGTTCCGCATGCGGATCATAATCGACCACGTAGTCCGTAATCACTTCAGCGTTGTCGCTGCTGTCGTACATGGGTTCCAGGGCAAAGCGGAGCGCAATATCCCCGGTGTTCTGAAGCGTCATCTCCGCCTGATAGACATCAGTGTAGCCGTCCTGGGGCTCTAGGCGCACAACATCGCCGACGGTCAGCTTCAGTCCGGGTGTTCCCTGATAGACGAAAGCTTCTGCCTCCGTCTCTCCGCACCGGGTACAGACGTGCTGCCGCAGGCCCAGGCTGTCCGGACCCGCGGGTGTCAGAATCTCCCAGGGGCCAAAGTCATGCCCGAGGGCGGGGATCTTTTCCGATTCCTTTTTTCCGCAGAGGGTGCAGACATGCGTGTGCGACCCTGCCTTCAGACAGGTCGCCTCCTGTTTCACTTCCCAGTCGCCCCATACATGCGCTTTGGCGTCGACTCGGATGGTCAGGATTTCTTCATCGCCGCACACCGTGCATACATGCCTTTGGCTCCCTTTGGTCTTGCAGGTGGCCGGCTCCAGAATTTCCATTTCACCCCAGGAATGCTCTGCCTTTTTGATTTTCGATTCCTGCACATAGCCGCACACATAGCATTTGTGCCATCTTTCGCCTTCCTCCGTGCAGGTGGCTTCCTTGGTGACGGTCCAGCTTCCGTACTTGTGGCCGACGGCCGGGATGGCTTCCGTCTCCGTTGCGCCGCATGTACTGCAGGTCCGGGAATGGGAGCCTGGATACAGGCAGGTTGGGTTCTTTGTCACGGTCCATCCCCCAAAGCTGTGGGATGTTGCCGGGACCGATTCGGTCTGCGTTGCTCCGCAGCGATCGCAAGCTCGAATCCGTTCGCCCGTCTGCGTACAGGTGGCCTGTCTGACGGTCTTCCACCCGCCCCACTCATGGGACGGATAGCCGGCCGTTGGCGTAAAGCACACCATCTCCGGAGTGCCGTATGCCACGCCGGCGGCCAGGGCTTCCGGACCCGTTCCCGGCAGAATGCTCAGGAACAGGGTCAGCAGGAGCAGGCAGGCAATTCCTCTTCTGAATGACATATGTGTTTTCCTCCTTTCCATCGAATCAGGTGAAAAAACAAGGACGTTCTTCATTTTTTTTGAACACGCAGCTTGGATGGTTTTCCTCATGCTCATTGTATCTGTTTCCGTTCCTGTACGCCCCCTCAGAAATGACAGTTTTTTCAATCCCGGCGAAGGCCACGGCATCAAATGCCTGGGGGACGAGCCGGTGGAAATGATCGCCCTGATTCTGTACGAATAAGGATCGAAACAGGCGAAAAGGGGGCTGTCCGGCGGACAGCCCCCTTTCAGTACCCAGGGCAAAAGAAATGTTATTTCGGCAGGGCGGTGGATTCCCGCTCCACGATCTCCGTGCTGATCATCGTCTTTTTGCTGACCCGCCGGCCGGAAAGCAGCCCCAGGATGTTATGGGCGGCGGTCATGGACACGTCGTAAAGCATGTTGTCCAGGGAGGACAGGGAGGGGATGCTGAGCTCGGCGGTCAGCGCACGGAACGCTCTGCTTTTCTCCGATCCTTAACGGGAAACAGGCGGCGCAGGGCATAGAACAATTTGCAGCGGGCGGGCAGCGCCTTCCGCAGGGTCTGCGCCGTATCCCGGGCCAGGGCGGTATCCGTTTCCAACGCCTGAACCCGGCCGTAATGGAGCAGGGAGGCACATTCTCCCAGCCGGGCCAGGGGCACGGCCGCGGGCATCACCGGCTCCAGCCGGCGGGTGAAGGTCATCAGGGTTTCTCCCGAGGGGCGGGAATAGCCCAGGGCCCGGAGGGACAGCAGCACGTCATTCAACCACAGGTCAAACCGAGCGCCCTCTTCCCGGGCGCGTTTTTCCCGCCGGGCGGGATCGGTATGCATCCAGCGGAGCGCGAGCCCAAGAACAAGGATCAGCAGAATCAGCAGGATCCAGAGCAGAACGAGCAGCCACAGGGGAAGTCCCGGGTCCGGCGCCGCCGGATCCGCATGCTCTGTTTCAGGGTCCGGTGTAGCCTCCGGGTCCGGCGTGGCTTCCGGATCCGGGGTGGAATCCGGGTCCGGCGTCGGGGAGGGCGCCGGGGAAGGCGTTTCCGGCACGGGATCCTCCTCCGGCTGATCCTCCGGAGATTCATCGCTGCCGGCGCCGGCGTTCTCCGGGCTGTTCTGGCCGGAAGACTGCCGGGGCGTTGCGTCAAAGGTCAGCCAGCCGAAGCCCTGAAAGAAGACCTCCGTCCAGGCGTGGCCGTTCAGCCCAGTGACGGCGGCCACCCCGTTTTCGTCCGGCTCCGCCAGATAGCCCTCCACATATCGGGCAGGGAGCCCGGCCATCCGGCAGAGGACCGTCATGGCGGTGGCAAAATAGGTGCAGTATCCCTCCCGGGTGTTGAACAGGAAGGTGGACACGAAGTCCAGATCCGCCGGATGCGGCTGAACGTTCAGGGTATATCGGTAGTTCCTCGCCAGATAATTCTGGATGGCGAAGGCCTTTTCGTAAGGGGTTTCGCAGCCCGCCGTAATCTCCGTGGCCAGCTGCCAGACCGGCTCGCTGAGATGGGCGGGAAGCCGGGTATAGGTTTCCCGGAGCTCTTCATCCGCGACCCCCGCCCCTTCCGCCGCGGCGGAGATCAGCGTGCCCAGCCCCGGGTCGCCGGCGGCCATCAGAGGTGCGGAAACCGCCCAGGTATCCCCGGGCTGCAGATTCCGGGTGGCGAAAAGCTCCGAGGAATTGGTGAAATAGGGCACCAGCTCGCCTCCCGTCCGCAGGGAGCGGATCCGCTGGGGAACGAAGAGGGTGGAGGCGCCGGTTTCCAGCATCCGTACCGACAGGCTCAGCGGCTCCGTCAGGGAGGAGGAAAGCCCCGCCGCCGGGAGCCGCTCGTCAAAGAGCTGCTGGCGCTGGCCGGACATGCCGCTGGCGTCCCACAGATACCGGCGGCCCCCCAGGGTATTGCGCCAGGTATGCCCGTCATAGTCGTTGAGAATGACGCCCCGCAGATACGCCCTCCGGGGCGTGGAAACCTGCATGACCGGATGATCCGTCGGGGTGGCGGGGCCGCCCAGCTGCCCGGCGCCCTGGGGATAATAGCCCTCCGAGGCCAGGGAGAAAACATCCCGGGGCTCCGTGAAGAACAGCCGGTCCATGACCTGCTGCCGCAGGCTGTCCGCATATTCCTTCAGCGCCGGAATGACCGCGCCGCCAGCGGGCACCAGCCCCCAGGCCAGCAGCAGCATCGCCGCGGCCAGCGGGAGCACTCGAAGGAGCGAAAGGGAAGGAATCCGTTCCCGGATGAAAAGCAGAAGTGCCGAAAGCAGTACGGGCAGCAGCCAGGGAATCAGATCCGCCCGATCCGCCAGCCAGACCGTCATCAGCGCGCCTCCCGCCAGCAGCAGGGCTCCCAAGGAGCCGGCCTGGCGGCGGGAGCAGAGGAAGGAGAAAAGCGTACATACGACGGCCAGCAGCGCTTCCGCCTCTCCCGCAACCAGGGGCAGCGCCCCCGGAATCCCGGAAATCTGAAGCGTAAAGGCCCGCATCACGTCGGAAACAACCGTTCCCCCGCCCGCGGCCAGCCAGATCAGCCCCAGGACGGCCAGGGCGCCGAGCCCCCACAGCCGGATCCGGGGAAACTGCCAGAGGGCTTCCAGGCCCAGGGCCAGCGTTAGGCAGACCGCCGCGGCGGGCAGCGGGGAAGGCGTCAGATCCAGGGCGCCCGCAAAGGTGCAGGTGAGCCCCAGCGCCATCAGAAAGGACAGCACAAAACAGGATATCATATCCCACAGTTTTTGATTCACCGAAGCTCACCTCCTTTCAATTTCGATGATTTGCGTTTTCTCCGCAAATTGATCGGCAGAAGAATCTGTAAAGGAAAGGGAAACGCGGCCGCATCACGCGGCGCCAGGCCGGATCATGGAAAAAGGGAGGACAGGAAAAGCCTGTTTCCTGTCAACCGGGCTCAACGAACTCCACCTGAATGCCGGACTGCATCAGCCGCCCGGTAAGCGGCTGAAGCCCCGGATCCTCCGGAACAAAGGTGACCAGATATACCCGCACCGCGGGACCCAGATTCCGCATACGGATCAGCGTATCCACGATGGCGGAATTCATTCTGGCCGACACAACCACCAGGCAGCCGATTTTCCGCAGCCGCCTGCTCTCCAGCACCAGCACCCGCTCAAACCGGTCGGATTCGGAAAAATCCACCAGGGCCAGGTTCTCCAGGGCCAGGGGGAGACCGGTGCTCTTTTCCAGCTCCATGGGATGGGCTCCGAACAGCGGCAGATGCACCGTCAGATCCCGCCGGGTCTGATCCGCGAAAACCGAGGCGGCCGTTTCCAGGAGCCCGTCCCGCAGATCGGCCTCCGCTTCCGGATGCCCCCAGGAGGGCGGCCGAGAGCAGTCCATCAGGATCAGCACCTCCTGCTGGATGGGCTCGTCGAATTTCCGCACAAGCAGCTCCCGCTTCCGCAGAGAGAGCTTCCAGTGCACCTTTTTCATGGCGTCCCCCGGCTGATAGCTCCGGATATCCGAGGGAGAGGAGAGATCCTCGCTGGCCCGGGCCAGCATCTCCGTGCCCGGATCCCCGGGGGCAAGGGTCAGCGGATCCGTGTCAAACAGCCTGGGCAGCACCAGCAGGTTATCCGTCTCCGTAACGTTCCGGCGCACGGTAAAGAGCCCCAGCAGATCCGAAACCTCCCAGGCCTGAACCCCCGGACGGCAGAGGCCTACGTGGGCGCCCCGGATGGGAACCGTCAGCCGCTGCTCCGTTCCGGGCCGGTCCCGCAGAAAGATTTCCTGGGGCGGAAGCCCCGTTCCCGGCTGCACCTCCAGCCGGATGGGTGCGATGGGAAGAAAGCCCCTGTGGCGCAGGAAGATCTGGCATACCGCGTCCTCTCCCCGCTGCACCCGTACGGTATCCAGACGGGAACGCAGCCGCAGCGTCCCCGCCGCCCAGAGCACACTGGCCAGCCCGTAGATCAGGGCCAGTCCCGGCAGTACCGACAGGAACAGCAGCACCGGGCTTCCCGTAGACAGGGCCGCCAGCAGAAAAACGGCGCCCAGGGTCACGGGCAGGGCAATATTCATTCTCATAGCCGCAGCGGCACCTCCGTGCCCCGCAGAATCCGCAGCAGAATCTCCTCCGCCTGAATTCCCTTCATCCGGGCCTCCGGCGTCAGCACCATCCGGTGGGAGAAGACCGGCAGCAGCATGTGCTGTACGTCCTCCGGCAGCACGAAATCCCGGTCATCCAGCAGGGCACAGGCCTGGGCGCCGCGGATCAGGGCGATGGCCGCCCGGGTGGAGGCGCCCAGCTGGAAGGAAGGATCCTGACGGGTAGCGGCCGCCAGATGGGCCACATAGCTGCGCACCTCCGGGGAACAGTACACCGTCAGAACCTGCTCCTGCATGGCCAGGATGTCCTGGGCCGTGCAGATGGGAGAGATGGTATCCATGGGACGGACCACGCCGGAATACCGCTCCAGCACGTCCATTTCCTGCTCAATGGAAGGATATCCGATGGAAATCCGCAGGAAGAACCGGTCCACCTGCGCCTCCGGCAGCGGATAGGTGCCCACGAACTCTCCGGGATTCTGGGTCGCCAGCACGATGAAGGGCTGGGGCAGGGGATGGGTGATTCCGTCCACGGTCACCTGGTGCTCCTCCATGACCTCCAGCAGCGCGGACTGGGTCTTCGGGCTGGTACGGTTAATCTCGTCCGCCAGGATGATCTGGCTCATGACCGCTCCCTCCCGGAACTCCATCTCGCCCGTCTGGAAATTGGCCAGGGTGTATCCCGTAATATCCGAGGGCATCAGATCCGGGGTGAACTGAATCCGCCGGAAGGAGCAGTCCAGGGACTTGGCCAGGGCGCTGGCCAGGGTCGTCTTGCCCACGCCCGGCACGTCCTCGATCAGCACATGGCCCTTGCACAGCAGGGCGATCAGCGCGTACTCAATGGCTTCCTCCTTGCCGACGATGGCCTTGCCGATAGTCTGCTGCAGGGAAATAATCATCCGTCCCGGATTAAACATAATTGAAAGGCCCTCCTCACGAAAACGTGGTTAAATCATAGCCGCAAATATATATTATAGCCGGAAACTCAAGCCTTCGCAACTTTTGCAGCCGATGATTCGTTGGCCTTTTGCCGACGATGCGCTGGCCTTTTGAAGGCTTTTGCAGCCGACGATTCGCCAGCCTTGCGGAGATATGGGGGACGAGGAACGAGCGGAAGAAAAAATAAGAGGAGTGGAACGGAAAGGACCGTCCCTCCGTTCCAAGAAGGAGAAATGGAACGGAAAGGACCGTCCCTACGTTCCAGGCAATGAGGGAAAGGAAAATGAACAAAGAAGGAGAAATGGAACGGAAAGGACCGTCCCTCCGTTCCAGTCCCTCCGTTCCACTTTATACTTGTCAGGAAGGGGATTTCCAAGTATAATGAATGGAAGCCCAAT
The DNA here is from genome assembly GCA_964565635.1 of uncultured Oscillospiraceae bacterium. Classification (GTDB taxonomy): domain Bacteria; phylum Bacillota; class Clostridia; order Christensenellales; family Aristaeellaceae; genus Aristaeella. The sequence goes on along the minus strand of CAZMFY010000017.1, from coordinate 561 downwards.
AATATGGAAGAAAGGCGGTAATAATCGATGACGGTGATGGAAAATTATGAGCAGTGGTTAAAGGATTTTGCCGGAGATCCGGAGACAGTGGCGGAGCTGGAGGCCATCCGCGGAGATGAAAAGGAAATCGAAGACCGGTTTTATACGGAGCTGAGCTTCGGCACCGCCGGCATGCGGGGCGTGCTGGGCGCTGGTATGAACCGGATGAATAAGTATAACGTTCGCCGGGCGACCAAGGGCCTGGCCGGCTTCCTGCAGGAGAATCCGGAGAACGCCAGGCGCGGCGTGGTGATCGGCTATGACAGCCGGAACTTCAGCGCCGAATTCGCGAAGGATACGGCCCTGACCCTCTGCGCCGAGGGCGTGCCGGCCTATCTGTTCGACGCCCTGCGGCCCGTGCCGCTGCTGAGCTACGCCGTGCGCCATCTGAACGCGGCGGCCGGCATCGTCATTACCGCCAGCCACAATCCGCCCCAGTATAACGGCTATAAGGTCTATGGGGACGACGGCGCCCAGGTGGGCCCCGAGGTGGCGGACGGCATCACCCGGATCATCCGGGCT
>CAZMFY010000016.1:0-21342 GCA_964565635.1 uncultured Oscillospiraceae bacterium | reverse complement strand
AGCTACAGCATGACCTGGGCAGGTGAGGATAATGCCTACACTGCCAAGGCCGGCAGCCTGGTGGATGTATAAATGATGTGAAGGCAATCCCCTTCCGCCAGTACGGAAGGATAGGAGTATTCGCCTTCCGCCGTTTCAAGATGGAAGGGCTCCGAGAAAGTTACTCCATTGTCAGCGGACAGGAAAACGGAAAGGGGTGTCCGCTTTCCCCAGTTGTGTCCCACAGGATTGCAGACGACAGCCAGCAGGCCATTCTCCATCAATGCCGCGTCGATTCCGCAGCAGTTATTGGGCAGCACTGTGGGATAAGCCTCGGACCAGGTCAGCCCGTAATCCGATGAATCGCTGCGGTAGATCTTTCCCCTGGTGCTTCTCATCATCGCGTGAATGTGGCCCGGGCTGGATTCCCAGATCGTTGGCTGGATGGTTCCGTCCCAAGCTCCGACGATGCTCAGGTTGTTTTCCCAAAGCGAGCCTTTCAGCAGGCCCTCCCAGAGATCCTTCGGATCCAGCGGAGCCGACGGAATATGCCGCATCGGTATGGAATGAATCTCCCAGGTTTTTCCGTGATCTTTGGAAATATCCATATAGCTGTCCATCGCTGTACCGGTTTCGATGGAGGTCGGGGCGATCCACCATCCATTGCTCGCGATCAGGATTTTATTGCGGACGGACGCGCGCGGCGTATAGTCGCCGGGCACAGCTTCAACGGATTCAGACCAGGTAAGGCCTTCATCATCCGAATAGCTGACCATGGTATACCAGGTCTGTACTGTTAATCCAATCTTATAGAAAAGATAGACTCTGGATCCATACTTCAATAACACCGGATTCCAATGCGGCATTTGCCAGATATACTTGATCCGCTGCGGATCCTGCCATGTTCCGTTCACGCAGCGGGACAGCCATATGGCCTGATCCGGTGCGCCTTCGGTCTTTCCCGCCCAGAAAACTACAAGCCTTGTTCCGGATTCCATGACAACCTGCGTGTTTGCGTGGCAGTCATGAAACCAGTTTTGATCCGCACTGAAGATCGGCCTTTTTTCGATCATATTCAATTTTATCATTTTGAAGGCTCCCTGTTCTTTATCAAATCATTTTTTCAGTTGTTCTGGAGATTTGCGCCATCCAGATAGTTCTGGGTGGATTTGCGGATGTGTTCATACATCAATTGGGCGGCCTGGTCGCTGTCTCCCTTTTTAAGCACCTGAATCATCTCATGATGATCCCGGATGCCGTTTTCATTTCCTGAAGTGGGGAGGAGTGCCGTCCGGATGACGGGGGAAACCAGCCTGGTAATGGAACGCTCAAACAGTTCCAGCAGGGGGTTCCCTGATATATGAGCAATATAACTGTGAAATTCAATATCCAGCTCGATCCGTTTATCAATATCATGCTGCCAGATGCGCATTTCCTCATTGATCCGTTCAAGCTCCCCGATTTCCGAGGCGGAGCATCCCTTCTGGGCAGCCAGGCGGCACGCGTTGATTTCCAGAATGCTCCTCATTTCATAAATCTTGATGGGATCAATGTTTTCCATCACAATCACCCGGTTCAGCATATCTGTGATGCTCTGATCATCAGGCTTCTTGATATACGCGCCTTCACCAACCTGCAGGGTGATGAGCTGCCTTTCCTGAAGGATTTTCAATGATTCACGAATCACATTCCGACTGACGCCGAAGTTGGTGGCCAGCGTCTGTTCGCTGGGGAGCTTCTGACCAATCTGGGACGCGTCATTCAGAATCATTTCCTCAAGGTTCTCTGCCACGCTTTCATAGAGGTTTTTTCTTTTAATATCATAGTTAATCTGTTGCATGGCAAAACATCCTTCCAATTTATAAAGCGTTCAGGAGACGACTCCGCCGTCAATACGGTGATGGTTCATGGAAACCCATTGCATTTTCAATAAGGAATCGTCATGCGCCGGATAATCCGCTCTGTCATGACTGCCCCGGGATTCCTTCCGGTTGGCCATGGCGTTTAAGATCAGCCGTGCCGCGTCCACGGCGCAGGCAGCCCTGAAACAGAACGCCGTATCCGGTGCGTTCATGTGCTGCAAAGGCTTGAGATTTAACGCTTCCAGCGATCGGATTCCCTCTTCCAACCCCTTACTATTTCTATGCAGGCAGGCATTTTCCTGCATTATATGGCGAATTTGTCCAAGCACCGAATCCGGGGTTCCGCATTCCTGCCCATCGGTTTCATAATCCCTTTCCAGCTGATGCAGCACGTCCGAGTCAGACGGGTCAGGCTGAATCTGCTTCCCGGCGAATGCTGCCGCGGCTTCTCCCGCCTTTTTCCCGAACACCTGGGTGGCAAGGATGCAGAGACCTCCCATGCGATCCGGGCCATGAAGGCCGCCGGAAGATTCGCCGCAGGCGAACAGCCCCGGAATATCGGTGGATAGATCATCCTGCAGGAGAATCCCGCCGTTGAATCCCTGCGCCATGGGATAAATCTGCATGACGGTCCCTTCGTCATACCCGATTTTATGAAGGAATTCCTTCCAGTGAAGCGCCCTTTCGTCCTGCATTTTTGCCGGATCGGGCCACAGCTTGATGCCCTGCCCGTTGCCCGCAGCTGCTTCTCCCACCATAGCGTATTCCAGATATTTTCCATCGTCTTCGCAGGTGAAGGGGCCGTGCTTTGCGTGGGCGTCCAGGGCCATTTCACAGGTGACGCCCTCAGGAAGATATTTCTCCATGCACGGTTCATCACGGCCGTTGGTAACCCGGGGATGTTCTCCCAGCAGGAACGGGAAATAGTTTACGAACCGGATCGGCTCCACCGTGCCGGGCACAAACTGAATGAACTCCAGATTGACAATTCTGGCCCCGCGGCGCGCAGCCATCGCGTATCCGTTCCCATAGAGGGCGCCATGGGAAGCCCGATGCTCATACAGGCCTTCTCCGCCGCCCGCGGCCATGACTACCGCTTTGGCATTCAGCTGAATCAGCTCTCCCTTTTCGTCTACAGCCAGGGCGCCCGTACAGACCTGATCCGCCTGAATCAGAGAAACGGCCGTTCCGATCACCATCTGGATATGGGGATGATCCTTCACGAGGCTGCGCTGGCTGCGGATAAATACGTCCATATCCCGCAGGAAGTCTCCTCGCGGTTCTCTGCCGAAGCAGCCGGTAATATGCAGCTCCCGCATAGGGGTAAGGGGTAATCCTTCCCGGATAAACTGCGCTCTGGCCTCCATGGAGCCCGAAGCAAGGATTTCAACCAGCTTCGGATTCACGCATCCCTTGGCTGCCGTCAGAATCTCATCCTCAAAGGTCAACGCGTCTTCTCTGTCCACAGCGGAAAGCATTCCCCATTCAAAGCTGAGGGGATAAAAGGTTGAGCCGGATTCCGCGATCGGTGTTTCCGAAAGCAGGATTACCTTCTCAACCCGATCCGCGGCGGTAGCCGCCGCCCTGATACCGGCGCCGCCGCCTCCGATCACCAGAACATCGCAGCTCATTTTCCGGTTGATTCTTATACTCATCTTGACTCCTCAAAAAACACAGGCTGAAAAGGAAAAGAGGCGGTGGGCTTGCGCCCACCGCGGAGCAAACGATTACTTCAGGGGATTCGCTTCGTTATAAAGCTCAAGGTTGTCATTGGTTGTGTTAACAATTTCGTCTACGGCGTCCTGAGGCGTATAGGAATCGTCAATCATCATCCGGGCAAACGCGTTCTGGACCGTATTTCTGAATTCATAATATACGCCGAAGACGGCCGCGTCGCTTTCAGGACTGCAGTCTACCAGCTCCTGCCAGATGTTTTCCACATAGGGATACTTTTCACGATGGGCCTTATAGACGTCGCTGTTGTAAGCGCCTTCACTGACGGGGCAGTAATCGCTGTACGCGGCATAGAAGCCCATCACTTCCGGCTGCCACATGTACTTCAGGAATTCCCATGCGCCTTCCGCCTTGGCTTCATCTCCCTTGTCCACGATGTACATGGAGTTTCCGCCGGGTGCGAAGGTTCCCGCGGGCTCAGCTTCAACGCTGGGCGCGGCCACCTGGCCCAGGGTGAAGTTGTCGCCGATGGCGGACCGCTGACGCGCAATCCACTGAGAGGAGAAGATGACCATGGCCAGATCACCCTGGAAGAAGGCCTTGCCGATATCGTCCGTGCTCAGGCCGGTGGTAGGTGCCATGTTGTAATCCCGGGTCAGATAGTCATGGAAGGTGGTGAAAATATTCAGTCCCTTGGGATCCTCGCCCAGCAGGCACTTGGTTGCGCGTCCGCTGCGGCCGTTGCCGTTGTCTACCAGATTCAGTCCAGACTGAGTGATGTACTCTTCGATCTGCCAGCTGTCGTTGATGAGGGAGAAGCCTTTCTTGCACAGCCCTTCATCTACAATTTTCTTCGCGGCTGCGTCTACGTCAGCCACCGTTTTCAGCGTCGCGGGATCGATGCCGGCCTTCTCCAGGATTTCCGTATTGTAGTTCAGAGCCAGCATCGTTACGCTCAAAGGCATACAATAAAGGGTGTCGTTAATCGTGTAAAGGTTGCGGATGTTTTCCTGCATGCCGGATACGTCGAACTGATCCCGATCAATATACTTCTGAACAGGAATGATCCGATCGCTTTCCGTCAGCCAGCCCATGCATTCCACCACGATCTGATAAAGATCCGGCAGGTCTTCCTTGGGCGTCGCCTTAAACTTGGCGAAGTTATCATACCAGTTTCCCTGGAATTCCGCCACGGCTTCATACTTGTCCTGGGAATCGTTGAAATTCTTCACAATCTGATCGAAGGCTTCGGCGCCTACGCCGCTGAGCATATGCCAGATCGTGATCTTCGTGCGCTCACCTTCCGCTGAAGCACCGGTCACCAGTGTCAGCGCCAAAGCCAGGCACAGGATAAGAGAGACGATTTTCTTCATTTGGGATCCACTCCTTTTTTTATATTTTACCGCATGATCCACGCGGTAAGATGCTTAACCTTTGATGGCTCCGGCAAGCATGCCCTTGATGAGCCATTTCTGACCCACGATGAAGAACAGCACCGCCGGAATAACAACCATCATGGCGGCCGCCAGGACGATGCCGTAATTGGCGGCCTCCGAGTCCTTCAGGATGCCGGTTCCGATCTGAATCGTCCGCATTTCATCCCGGTTCGTAACCAGCAGCGGCCAGAAGTACTGGTTATACGCGTCAATAAAACGATACAGGGCCAGGGAACAGGTGGCGGGAAGGGAAATGGGAAGCGCGATCCGGAAGAGGAATTTCATGTCTCCGCAGCCGTCGATCGTCGCAGCTTCCTTCAGATCTCTTGGAATCGTCATGAAATACTGACGCATCAGGAAGATGCTCATTCCGCTGGCCAGGAAGGGAAGCGTAAGCCCGATAAAGGTATCGGTCAGCCGCAGATTGCAGATGGTCAGATAGTTGCAGATCAGGGTTGATTCATAGGGGATCATGAGGGAGGCCGTGATGATCGTGAACAGCAGCTTCTTTCCTAGGAATTCGAAGAATGTGAAGGCGTAGGCTGCCAGCGACGCCGTAATGATCTGCGCGACGACTTCGATCATGCAGACGATCAGGGTGTTCCTGAAATAGGTGAGCATGGGAACCCGGTGCAGCGCGTAATCATAGTTCGCCAGGTTCATCCGGCTGGTGATCAAAACCGGAGGATTGGCCATGATATCCTGCATGCCCATAAAGCTGAGACAGAACCCATAGAATAACGGGAAGACGACAATCAGGCCGATCAGCAGCTTGATGGAGAAGGATAAGACTGCGGCTGTTTTTCTTTTCTGCTTAGGGGTCATCAGTAATAAACCCCCTTCCGTTCAAACGCGAATTGGATCCGGGTGATGATAAAGATCATCAGGAAGAGAATGACCGACATGGCGCAGGCGTTATAGAAACGGGAGTTGTAAAAAGCCTCCTTATAGATCTGAAAGATCATGACGTTGGTGGAGTAAAACGGGCCTCCGTCGGTTAACAGACGCACCTGCGCAAAAGTCTGAAAAGAGAGGATAATGTTATAGAAAATGACGAAGAAAATCTGCGGCGACGCAAGGGGCATCACGATTTTGAACAAGCGGGTAAAATATCCGGCTCCGTCGATCAGAGAGCTTTCGATCAGATCCTGCGGGACGTTCCGGAATCCGGTCAGAAGAAAGATGACGTTGATCCCCAGATTCGACCATATCGTGACCGCGGCGACGCACCAGATCGCCGATGAAGGATCGCTGAGCCATTGCTTCTGCGTCCCCAGCAGGTAATTCAGCATTCCGCCGCTGGAGGAGAAAAACATAAACCAGATCGCGGAGGCCGGGGCGGCTGCAATGACGATCGGCATGGTATACATGGTTTCGTAAATCCGGCTTCCTTTGCTTTGGGCCGTGGCAGCCAGCGCCAGAACAAACCCCAGCACAAAGGTCGGCACACCGACCATGAACGCGAAGCGAAGACTGACCGTGAAGGAGTTAAGAAAGGTCTTGTCACGGGCAAGTCTTTCATAGTTTCTGAAGCCAACGCTTTTTACCACATTTCCGGCCACATCCGTCATGGTAAAGGACAGATAAATGTTTCGGAAAAACGGGTAAAAAACAAACATACCAATGATGACCAGGCTGGGCAAAAGCAACAGGTAAGGCAGCAGGCGCCTCCTGTTCCCGATTCTTCCTGAAGCCATATCCGTAAGCCTCCTGAATGGTCGACTCCTTCCCTTATGTGTCAACGCCAAAGCATTTTTTCATGTCCTGAAGGTACTTCCTCGCCCCCCAGAGCAGATGATCCGTATCCGCTGCCAGTGAAATCATATCCACCTTCATGCTCTTCCAGAATTCGATCTCGCTGTAGCTGCAGGCACCGAAGGAAACACCCAGAGGAATTCCGGCTGCGTGAATGGTTTTTTCCGCGTATTTGAACGCGTCCACGACTTCCGGATGGTGAAGATCATTAAAATGTCCCATGGACGCGGCCAGATCGCAGGGCCCGAATATAAAGGCGCTGACTCCTTCCACCTTCACGATCTTTTCAAGATCCTCGATGGCATGAATATTTTCCACCTGAAGAATCCGCATCAGATCTTCATCCACAGTCCGGTAGTATTCATCCAGGGGGATGCGACCGAACTGGATTGCGCGCCTGGGTCCAAAGCCCCGGTTCCCCCTGGGGGGATACATGCAGGCCTCAACGGCCTCCTTGGCAAGCTCATAGGAGTTCACCTGCGGAAAAATGATGCCATCGGGTCCCATTTCCAGAATCGGCTTAACTCGAACTTGATCCACGCAGGGAACTCTGACCAGGGCGGAAACGCCGGCGGCTCTGGCCGCGATGAGATGCTCCTCCAGGCGCTGAAGCCCGATGGAGGTATGTTCCGTGTCAATCCATAGATAATCAAAACCCAGGTTTCCGATCAGTTCTGTAACCACCAGATCATTGAGCGATATATGCGTACCCAGACAGACATTCCCAGCCTTCAGTTTCTCCTTCAACGTATTCATGTGATCGATCCCTCTTCACTATCACCTATATGTCCTGTAGACCTGTCCTACAACCCCATAATAGCACAGCTATTTTCCAAAAGCAATAGCAAAATTGAAAAATTGGCAAAAAAGAATAGATATTATTGCATCCTTGCTATGCTCTGTACGATCGGCAGGATAAAATGTACATATGTCACAATGCTGAGTATCGAAATATGTTTGAAAATCTGAAGTGTTAGCCGTGTATTGAGAACTATGCCATGGTAAACGAAGAAAACAGAGGCTCCTAACTGCGGGATTAGAGAGGGATAAACTCTGATAAAAAAGCCTCATGGGTTCTGACGAGTTTCTCGTCTTTTCCCATGAGGAGCATTGATCAGCCATGGATATTCCGGGGCGAGGAAAACGCCTGCCCAGCTTGGCCGGACTCGGTGCTTAATAGAGCCTGGAATATTCTCTGCCCAATAATATCATTCTTTAAAGTGGACATTGCCTCCGGCCTGGATGATTTCTTTTTGCAGCTGCCGATAATCCACATCATTCACATCTATTTCCTGCTCGATCGCCATAGATGCGGCGATACCGGCCGCCTCTCCTGTTTCGGCGCAGGGAGCGATCAGACGGCTGACTTCGCAGGCCATGCCAATGGCGCTGATCGTCCTGCCGGCGGTCAGCATGTTTTTGAAGCCCTGGGTTTTCATGGTTCTATAGGGGATCTCGATAAAGAATCCGTTATCCCGATGGGTCCAAGCGCAACCGACTGAATCCTCGTGTTCCCGGTTTTTATCCTTATCGCTCAGGGTATAATCTGTATCGAGATACCGGGTCGTTCTGAACTGCGCCTGAGCTGGAACCTGAACCACCATCTCCTTCGCGGGATCCATATGTTTCAGATATTCCGTGAGATATTCCCGGCCGCGAAGAATAAATTTAGTGACTTCATTTCCGGTATCGATGGTATACCTCCGCACATTGGGCGGGTTATAGATGCCATCCCGGTCTGTGCCGAGCATGCGGATTTTCAGAAGAGACTGGATATCTTCCGCCTCACAGCATTTTTTTACGTTTTCCAGGGTTGCGGTGATGGCCCAGAAAGAGAGCCAGTTTAATCCTTCCTTGCAAGGCGCGCCGGAACGCTTAAACAAATCCAGATCGCCGGTGGCGTCGATCAGCTGTTTGCAGCCATAGAAGCAGCGGCCGCCTTTGTTTTCCACGGAAATCCCCTTGCAGACGCCGTTTTCCATGAAGGTATCGGAGCATATGGTATCCAGCAGAAGATGGACGCCGGCCTCGGCCATCAGCTCGTCCAGGGCGCAGATCAGGTTTGCCATATTGAACTGGGTCTGATAGGCCGCGTCGCCTTCGATGGTTTTCCGGCCCCGGGTCCATTCCGGGGAAAGGGTACCGCAGCCGTATCGGATTGAGGCGTGCAGCAGCTCTTCGGAAATGCCTCCGATAATTCTGCGTCCCTTTCGATCGCACAGGGACGGATTATACAGGACGACCAGACCGTTCGTTGCGAGGCCGCCCAGGGATATTGTTTTTTCGATCAGCAAAACGCTGCGGCCCCGTCTGGCCGCGGCCAGGGCGGCGGCGCATCCGGCGATGCCGCCGCCGGCAACAATCACATCATAGGAGCCCGCCACCGGCAGGGCCCGGCTTTCAAGAACTGTTTCCATTGGATGCTGCCTCCCGATCGGTTGAATGGGTGCATTGCGTTTTCCATGATCTGGGCGATATATTCATGTAATTCCGGCTTCATGAAACGGGGCCCGGTTTTGCTCCATTTCCATGCGCTGGATTTACAGGATTTTCTGTCTTAACAATCCCCCCACAGGGGAACGACTTTTTTGATCAGCTCCGATCTTGAATGGACACCCAGCTTATTGAACAGCCGTTTGACTCTGTAGCGGATGCCGCTGATGCTCATAAAGGTTTCTTCCGTCATCTGCTCATAGCTGATGCCTTTGATAATCATGCGAATGATGTAATAATCGATGTGATCGCAGCCCTGCAGCTCGGATTCCAGGCAGAACAGGGAATTGGTGACCCGGCTTTCATAATGCTTGTCAATGTAAGGGGAGATTCCGCTTTCCGCCTCGCTTCCGGGATTCGAATCATAGGGAATGTTGGCGGTGCTCTCCCGGATGACCAGATTGCTGACGACTTTGATATTCATAATCAGCTGGTCTTCGCTGTGCTCATTCAGGAAATTCCACAGGAAGACCACCTTTTTTCCGATGCTGGCAAAATCGGAGCCGACGCAGGTCAGGCTGGGATTGGAATAGCTGGCCATATGCATATCGCTGAAGCTGATGACAAAAAGATCCTCCGGGACGACGATACCGTTTCGGGTGCAGTAATTGATCAGATAGATGGCAGCCGCGCCGTTGGGACAGACCGCCGCGTCATAATGCTCAATGTCGTTATAAAACCGGTGGATCGCCTTGTCGATAGAATTTCCGCGGAAGAAGATATTCTCCCGGGTGATGGGATAGGCTGTTTTTTCGGCATATTCAATCATTTCCCGATAGCGGATCAGATCATTCATGCCGTGCTCCCGGAAGCCCACGAGGGCGATTTTATGCCGGCCGCAGGCATGCAGATAGTTCAGCACCAGCTGCACCTCGTACTGAGTAGCCGGAGAAACGGAGCTGACCTCCGTATCCACGGCATCATCCATCAGGCCGGCCAGAATGACGCTTTTATGATGTGCTTTCAGAATGGAAATGGTTTGCTGAATATATTCCTTGACGCCGCTGGCCAGCAGCACCACAGGGGGCAGACGGTCTATATCCGCGGAGGAAAGGCCAGAATCGTACAAAACGATTTGATCCTTTTGCGCCAGCGCGGTATTGACGATTTCCTGATACATGGCCCGGAACCAGGAAGAATTGCTGTAATAAGGGTCCGTGATCATCGGGATGATTCGATCCATGATGCAAGCCCTCCATAAAAACAGGTTCAGAAGAGCAAACCTCCTCCGAATCATTGTACCATTCTACGGCGGGATTGCAAGGACGCTACCCTTTCACAGCGCCGGCGGTCAGCCCGGAGATCATATATTTCTGCAGGAAAATGAAGATCAGCACAATCGGGAGCGTGCCGGCAAAGGCGAAGGCCATCATACCGCCATAGTTATGGGAATACTCTCCCAGGAAGGTTTCCGCGATACCGATGGGCAGCGTCTTCATGCTCTGCTCCGTCATGATGATCAGAGGTACGGTATAGCTGTCCCAGGCATTCAGGAAGGTATAAATGGACACGGCCACAACGCCCGGCAGGACCAGCGGAAAGGCGATCTGCAGGATGGTTCTGGTTCTTCCGGCACCGTCGATTCTGGCGGCATCGTCGATGGAGCGGGGAACTGTGTCAAAGAAGGACCGGCTCAGCATGATGGAGAGGGGCATTGTAAAGGTGGCATCCGCCAGAATCAGCCCGTGATAGGTGTTCAGCATATTCAGATTCCGGTAAAAAACATAGAGGGAAATCAGGATGACCACCGTTGGGAACATCTGGACCGACATGAGGAGACTCTGGAGCACATGCTTCAGGGGAAAGGTATACCGGGAAAAGGAATAGCCGGCAGGGATGGCGATCAGGAGAGCCAGGCTCATGGTGCCGAAGGAGACGATAAAGCTGTTTTTAAAATAATCCAGATAGGTGGGATCGCTGAAGATCCGGACGTAGTTTTCCGTTGTAAAGAAATCCGGAATGAAATGGGGCGGCAGAATCGAGAGATAGGGAGAAGGCATTAAGGAACAAACCAGCATCCAGTAAATGGGGAACAGAAGAACGACCACGATGGAAACAAGCAGGGCATACCGGATGACGGCGCCGATCACGCCTGAAACGCGTACGGACATATTCTTCCCCCCTTTCATTCAACATCCTGGGCGAAGCGGTCATTGGTCCTGTTGACGATCATAGTAATGATGAACAGGAAAACGATCCAGAGTACGCCCACCGCCGCGGCCCGGCCGAAATTATAGGATTTGAACGCGTAGGTATACGCGGCGACGGAAAGGGTGGTGGTTGCGTAAACCGGCCCGCCCCCCGTGATATTCTTGATGATCGTGAACTGCTGGAAATTCTGGGTGATGGAAAGCCAGACGCAGGTCAGGATCACGGTACGGATTCCGGGAAGCACCACATGATAGAAGACCTGGAACTTATTCGCGCCGTCGATGACAGCGGCTTCCTTCAGATCGCTGCTGGTGGACTGAAGTCCCGCCAGCATCATGACGGTCATATAGGGCAGCTGCTTCCAGGTGCAGGCGAGAATGAGCAGCAATGTCGCATGAAACTCGCTCATGGTCCAGGCCGTGTTCAGCTCCCGGGTGACGCCCAGATTATAGAGAATATAATTCATGACGCCGTACTGCTGCTGGAACATCCACCGCCAGACCAGCGCCACAACCACGGAGGGAACCGTCCAGGGGATGATCACCAGACCGCGGAAAACCTTGCGACCGACGATATGGGTATTCAGCAGCATGGCGATGGACAGACAGAGGATCAGGACCAGGCTGACCGTGCAGAACACAAAGCGGAGGGTGATCAGAAAATAATTGAAGAATTCTCCGTTTTTAAAAATCGCCCGATAATTGGCGAAATCGTTCCAGACCGGATTATTGATATTCGAGATTTTGTTATTGCAAAAGCTGATCCAGATGCCCCGGGCGACGGGAACGGCAATGACGCAGGTCATGATGATCAGGGCCGGCAGCGTCAGCAGAAATCCGTACAGGCTGTCATGGATATACCCCCTGGTCATTCCGGAAGACGGTGCGTTACGCTTCATTCTGACATCACCTCCTCATCATCATACAGGATCGCCGCGGGATTGCAAGAAAGGCTGCGGCGGCGCTGGCCGCCGCAGCCAGGGTTTCGGGGAATCAGACGTTTCCGGCGTAAATTTCCGTGACTTCCTCCTGGAGTTCCTTCAGCACCGTATCCACATCCTCGTTCATCGCCAGACGGGTCAGGGAGCGGCCGATGGCCAGATCGGCTTCCATGAAGTACTGATCTGCGAAGGGAAGGGCGTGATTGCTGGCCATGGCTTCGATATAGGCCATGGTGATTTCATCCGTCACATTGGAATAGAGAGAATCCATGACGGAGGCGCGGGTACTCATCTTTCCCTTTCCATACTCGGCCAGGATGCTCTGGCCCTCGATGCCGGAGAGATAATCGATGACCTTTACCGCCGCGGCGGGGTCTTTACACTGCTTGAAGACCACGAAGATGGACTCGGTATTGTATCCGACGCCGGCCTCCGGGCCGTTGCTGGGGATGACGAAGGCGCCGATATGGTCCAGGTATTCGCTTCCCAGCACGGAGCTCTTCACGAAGGAGGAGGTCTGGCTCATCAGATCCCAGTAGAAGCCCAGGTCGCCCGTGCCGAACAGATTCCGGCATTCGTTAAAGGTCAGGCCCAGGGGAGACACGTTGTTCACATACAGCTGCTGGATTTCAGAGAAGGACTTCAGATTCTGCTCGGAATACAGGACAATTTCGCCTTCCGCGTTTTTGAAATCGCCTCCGTTGGCCCAGAGCCAGGGGAACACGTTATAGCCCTCCGCGTTCTGGGTTCCGCTGCCGGGCATGGCGAGCCCGTAGATCTTATTGCCGCTTTCATCCTGCCCCAGGGCGGAAATCTTATAGGCATCCGCGATCAGCTCGTCGAAGGTTTTCGGCAGCTCCGTGATGCCGGCCTTGGCCAGCAGGTCCTTGTTATAAAAGACCGCGTAGCCCTGAGAGAAATAGGGGAGGGCGTAGATGCCGCCGTTATAGCCGTAGGAATTCAGCGCGCCTTCATAGAAGTCACTGAGCATATCCTCCGGGATATAGGGGGTCAGGTCGGTTAACGCATCCATGGCCAGGAACTGAGGCAGCCACTCTGTTTTGATCTTGGCGATATCCGGGGGATTCTTGCCGCCGGCCTGGATCAGCAGCTGATTCAGGGTATCCGCATAGGCATTGCCGCCCACGTCCAGATCGATTTCCGAAGCGAATTTCTCATCGAACTGGGCGAACAGCGCGTCGTAGCAGTCCGACCAGCTTTCATCCACGGCGGACCAGTCATTATACTTCAAAGCAACCGGGTCAGCGCTGGCCGCAGAAAATGCCGCGAGTATCATAGCCAGAGCTAAGAATACAGAAACCATCTTTTTCATAACGACACCTCCATTTGTTTTTGATTGTACAGACTGCCTGGTGATGATATTATAGGGGACTCGATCCGGGTTCGAAAATCCCGAAACGAAGGGGAAAACGGGAAAAAATCGGTATTGCGCTGTCGGCTTGTTTGTGATAACCTATATATTCAGGGAAGAAACTTCATTGTTTAGGACATCTTTTTGTTTTTCTATGATATCTTTTATACGCACGAGCCAGTCCCTGTGGCACTTATATGCCGCGGCCTGCCTGGTCAGCATATCCTCCACGGCCTCCGGAGATGTTCCTCCGGGGGCCGCGTGTTTCCGCACGCAGGCTTCCGCGTCCAGCGCCTCCAGCGCCTCCCCATACGCAAAGGACGGAGGACGCCCGGTGACCCGGGAGAACACGCTGACCAGCAGGGTTTCGTCCAGATCCTTCACCCCTTTCCTTTCGGTGATACAGGCATCCACAATCCGGCTGGCGACCGTATGCGCCTGCCGGTAGGGGAGATGCTCCCGCTGCACGAGAAAATCCGCGAAATCCGTCATGACGGCAAAGCTGTTTTCGGCTCTTTCCCGAAGCAGCTTTTCGTCAAAATCCATGGTGGCGCAGATGTTTCTCAGCAGCGTGATATTCCCCGCGGCTTTGCGGAGCAGCTCCTGCAGCGTCTGATGGGAATGGACAAGATCAATATTGCCTTCATACTCGGTGTTGTGATTCATGAGCAGGACGGAGACGGCACTGCCGACACATTCGGACAGCCCGCACCGGACATGCTCGAGGGTGGAGGGGTTGCGCTTCTGGGGCATCATGGAGCTGATTCCCACATAGGCCCGGCCCGGCCGCAGGATGCCGTACTCGACGGAGGACCAGACATGCAGCTGCATGACAAAGCGGCCCAGGTTTCCGCACAGGACAGCCACCGCTGACGCGGTTCCGGTGAGCGCGTCGCTGGAGGAGACGGCCCCGCAGGAGTTCAGCAGCAATCCGTCAAACCCCAGCAGATCGGAAAGCATTTTCCGGTCGATGGGAAAGGAGGTTGTGGTCAGCGCGCCGGCCCCCATGGGACACAGTTGAACGATGCCGAATTCCAGCTTCAGGCGCTCCAGATCCCGGAACAGGATTTCGGTCAGGCCCAGCAGATAATGTCCCAGGGTTAAGGGCTGCGCCTGCTGAGAATGGGTATATCCGGGCATCAGCAGTGCGGAATAACGCCGGGCCATGGCCAGCAGGGTTTCGATCAGGTCGGTCAGGGCGTCGAAGAGCGCCAGGAACTGATGACGCACGAGCATTTTATCCACGGTGCGCATCATGTCGTTCCGGCTCCGGCCCAGATGCAGATCGCTGGCCCGGCCGGCGGAAAGCTCATCCAGTTTCCTTTCCACTGCGAAGAACATATCCTCCGCGTAATCCCGGTCGTAGGCCATGGCTCTCATCTCATCCACGGGAAACCGGCACAGGGCCGCGGCCAGAAGGGATGTTTCCGCTTCGGAAAGGATTTTCTGGCGGGAGAGCATGAGGAGGCTTGCTTTTTCAATCTCCAGAATGTAATCCAGCGCCAGCCCCTTCGAGGCTTCGAAGGCGGGGCTGTTGATGTAATCCACGACGCTTTTCCCGGGATAGGTTTCACCGTCCGCTTCCGTTATCTGGGACCGGATTTCTTCCAGGCTACGCATGGGGATGCACTCCTTCCTTACGGCGGGGAAAAGTGTTTTCCAGAGGGCCTGCCGGGGGAGCCGCGCCTCTTCAAGGAGGGCTGAGGCGGCGGGACTACGGGAGACCGGGAACGGGATTACAGGGCCATCATGCGCTCCGTGAGCCGCTCTTTGGCGCTTTCGATGATCTCCAGGTTGGCGCGATACCACTCGTTGTTCTTCTTCATCACCTTCCGGGAGGCGGCGATCATATCCTTCATGGGCTTATCTCCGGGGCCGCCGAGGACGTTCCGGTTGTCCACGTTATACTGGGCGTTCAGGGCCTTCCGGATATGATCCGGATCCGCGGTCAGCTCCTTTCCGGTGATCTTATGGAACACGTAAGCGATATCATCCTTGGTGATCTGCAGGAGTCCGATCTTTTTCTCCTGGGCGTAATCCACCAGCCCGCTGGCCACATGGTGGGCGGTTCTGTAATCGATATGCTCCTCCCGGACCAGCATATCCGCGAATTCCGTCATGACCGCGAAGCTGTTCATGGCCCGCTTCCGCAGGACCTCCTTATCGATGTCCATGCTCAGGAACAGATTGTGCAGAAGATCCATGGCATTGTTCAGCTGATCGAAAACCGGCAGAATCATATACCGGGAGAAGGAATGATCCAGCACGTCCTCATAGTTCGTATTATGGGTCATGACCAGGCAGGTCTGGAACTGGCCGTAGAACTGGGACAGGAGGGTATGCAGATATTCCATGGCGGAGGGATTCCGCTTCTGGGGCATCATGGAGCTGATTCCGATATAGGCCCGGGAAGCGAGCTCGAAGCCGTATTCCTCCGCGCCCCAGACCAGGAAATTATTGACCACCCGGCCCAGATCCAGCACCAGGACCGAGATCGCGGAGGCCATCTCCGTAATATAATCCGAGGCAGCGATACAGTCATAGGAATTGACCATCATGGCCTTAAAGCCCAGCAGATCCTGCAGGGTTTCCCGGTTCAGGGGGAAGCCGGAGGTGCTGATGGCGCCCGCGCCAAGGGGGCATTCCTGCAGGTTGTCAAAGGCGGCATGAAGCCGGCGCAGATCCCTTTCCAGCATTTTGACAACCCCCGCGAAATAATGCCCCAGGGTGATCGGCTGCGCCTGCTGGGTATGGGTATAGGCGGGCATCAGGGTATGCATATGCTCCCGGGAATAGGCGATGAGTCCTTCGGTCAGGGCGTTCACCTTTCCGATCAGCGTCAGCAGCTCCGCCCGCAGCTCCATTTTCAGGGTGGCGATGCCGATATCGTTCCGGCTGCGGCCCAGGTGCAGATTGCTGGCGCAGCTGCCGGCCAGCTTGGACAGTTCGTTTTCCACGAAGAAAAACATATCTTCGCCCGCGCTGCGGTTAAATTCCAGGTTGCGGATTTTTTCTATATCCAGGTCGAGAATGGCCTGGCGGATTTTCCGCGCGTCCTCCCGGGAAATAATCCCTTCCTCGCACAGCATGACAAGGTCCGCCTTCTGGATCTCCATGAGATAATCCAGATATTTTCCTCTGCTGGCCTCAAAGTGGGGCTGGTGGTATACCCGGGCCAGAGAAGCGCCCGGATATTTCCGCCCGTCTTCCGCGTAGATCTGGTCTACCATCTGCTTCAGTTCCCTGTTCATGAGCATCCTTCCTTTCTGTCGTTGGGTCGGTTTGAATCACGCCGGATCGTTATTTGATTCTGTACTGATTCAGCACATCGTAATTCGGATAGAACCCATGCCCCGGTTCCTCGGGCGGAGATACGGTTCCGTCTTTGTTGAGAATCAGCTGATTCGTATAGATCTGCTGGCCCACATCGTCGAACCGCTTCGGATAGTATTCCAGGATCAGGCCGTTGGGGATGGCGCAGATCATATGGGAATGGATGGTATGATCCCCGTGAGGAGCAATCTCGCATCCGCTGGTCTGGGCCAGGGCTGCGATTTTCATGAATTCCGTAATCCCGCCGGCGATATACACATCCGCGTTCAGAATCCGAACGCCGGATCGATGAATCAGGTCATTGAAGCCGTAGCGAGTATATTCATTTTCGCCACATGCGATGGGGATGGCGGACTTCAGCGTCAGCTCCCGCATCCCGTCATAATCGTCCGGTTCCACGGGCTCCTCAAACCAGTAAGGATCGTATTCCTCGATCATCCGGGAAAAACGCAGGGCTTCATTGACGGTATAGGCGCAGTTGGCATCCACCATGAGCTTTCTTTCCGGGCCGATGATCCGGCGGACCGCCTCCACTCTTTTTCTGTCCAGCTCCATGGAGACCGCGCCGACCTTCATTTTTACGGCCTTGACACCGCTGTCGATGTATTCCTGCATCTCCTCTTCCAGCCCGGCGATTTCCTTCCCCTCCTGATAATATCCGCCGGCCGCGTAGACGGGGATCGCGGTCCGGGCTCCACCCAGCAGCTTATACAGGGGAAGCCCGGCCGCCTTGGCCTTGATATCCCACAGGGCGATATCCAGGGCGCTGATGCTCCGGGTTGTCATTCCCCGGCGGCCGACCAGCTTCGGGATCCACATTTTCTGCCACAGGTATTCATTCCGGAGAGGATCTTCCCCCATGAGCGCGTCCCGGAACAGATCCACGGCGTGAATATAGCCGTATCCGATGCCCTGAAGCCCTTCATCCGTGCTGATGGTGACGATGCCGATCTCCCGGGTGGGATAGGTATGCTTCCCGTTCTGAATCGGAACAGCTCTGCGAAACAAGAACGCTTCTGTTTTGATCTGTGTAATTTTCATCCGGCGAAAACACCTCCAGTCCGCCTCTGTCTATGAGCATTTTATAGGAAAGAGAAAGGGGGCTGTCAAACAGGGAAGCAGGCCTGCGCGGGCCATTTTTTTTCATTTTTACATCGGCGAGAAGGCCTGTGGAGGCTGCAGGGAGGAAAAGAAAAAGAAAACCGGCGTGAAGGGGGAATGGATCCTCCATGCCGGGAATCGTTGAAAATGCTTGCGGGAAGCATCCTGCGGCGGTTATTTTTGCTGATATGCGATTTGAACGCCCAAAACAAATTATTAGCACAAATCATTCATCGATGCAATACCGAATTTAGCCGGCGAAGGGAAAAAGAATGAACTTGTACGCCGGTGGGATGAATGATACAAAAAGGGTGATAATCGCATTGGCTGAATCAGACAGCTGAGACAGCCGAGACGGAGAAAACGGACGCGGAAAAGAAGAGCATGAAAAAAGAGGACGGCGTTATGGAGATTGTTTATTTTGAATCGTCTTCCATCGATCTCACCTCGGAAAAGCACTCCCGGACCGTGCTGCGGGGGACGAACGGGGCCCGGATGGGATTTACGCTTGTGACCGAGGAAAGCTACGGCAGGGAAGAATCTCACGAGGATCAGGAGGGGCTGCTTTTCATCGAAGGGGAAGGAAAGGCCCTGCTGGATGGGGTTGAATATGACATCAGGCCTCAAACCTGCGTGCTCATGCCGGCGCACACCAGACATTGCTTTAAAAGAAATCCCGGGAGCGGGATCATCAAACTGTTCTGGTTTCACGCGGCGAATTAAGGAATGATGGAACAAGCTGCAGCCTTCCGGTACATTATATCGGTTGGATTCTGCTGGAGACGGAGCAGGGATTCCAGATCCATTATCTGAAGCCCGGGAAGAAGCCGGAGGCGGCCTTAAAAGTGAATGAGAAGGTTGTTGTGGCATATGAATACTGCAATCTGCATGGGCTGTGGAAGGCGGAGGCGTAATTGGAGCGGGCAGAATTCTTGCGGCGGGGTGACGGAGACAGCGCCCCGCCGGGATCTTTATTTGTCTTAATTGAAATAATAATTTGCAATCAATGGAATCTATAGCAGGGGAAGCAGGCCAGGTAGCTGTAGGACAATGCACGGACGCTCGGAGTGGATGCATATTGCGTTAGCTAATGGCCGGTTTTGCGGAGCAAAACGGCCAAATTGCGGAGCTAAAACGGCCGGGATGCGACAATAACGGTCAGAGCAACAAAACTTGGAGCAGACGTTGGCTTTACGAGGATTGCGGCGGTATGGTCGCATAGCGATTGCCATCATCCGCGATTATTTTGTATTGCTTTTTCAATGCAAAGGGATTATTATATGTTTGGGATTTGTTGAGCTCTACAGGCTTTAGTTACTAGATAATTGGGGGAGGAACAAATGAGTCTAAGTGATCAACTGATTAGCAAATCAAAGGAAGCCTTTATGATGGCGATTGAGGTATATAATAAACCGACCATTCGCTATCGACTTGAAGGATTCAGCTTTTACATTTGCAATGCATGGGAATTAATGCTGAAGGCTTATCTGATTAATACCAAGGGTGAAGCCTCTATCTATTATCCGGATAAGCCTAACCGGACTATTTCATTAGAAAACTGCATTGAGCGCATCTTTACAAATGCAAAATCTCCGATCAGGGGTAATTTTGATAAAATAATAGAATTAAGAAACACCAGCACACATTTCATCACAGAGGAATATGAGATGGTCTATGTTCCTCTCTTGCAGGCGTGTGTTTTCAATTATGTCGAGAAAATGAAAGAATTCCACAATGTTGATATGACAGAAATCATTCCGGAAAACTTTATTACGCTTTCTGTGCGAATAACAGCCCTTGATGAGACTGAAATCAGGGCAAAATACTCCGAACAAGTATCCGAACACCTGATCGCTCAAAAAAGAGCAATCACTCCCTTAATTCAGAACAGCAATAGCAATTTTGCGATTATCCTGGATCACCGGTATTATCAAACAAAGGATAAAAACCAGGCAACGGAGTTTTATCATATTGCAAAAGAAGCAGAAGAGGGAATCCGGATCGTTAAGGAATTGAAAGATCCCAGCGCAACGCACAAGTACAATGCGAAAGAAGCGATCAAGGAAATCAACAAGCGCTTGGAAAAAGCAGGCATACACCCCGTGTATAGGGGGCAGCCGATTGATGCAATTAACAACTATCATTTTCAGCTGTTTATCAATCACTTTGGTTTGAAAACAAATGAGCGATATTGCTATACGCATTTAATCGATCAACAGCCACGGTATACATATTCCATCCAAGCGGTCGATTTTATCGTGGATGAGATCAAAAAAGACGCGGACCATATTCTGGACGTTCTCAAAAAGAAAAGCTCCAAGCCGTGATAGCTTGGAGCTTGTGGTGCTAACCCCGGGAGCAAAGGATTCTCAGCGCAAGCGCCTACTCCCATTCGGGAACCCAGCTTTCTTCCCTCACAAGTTAGCACTTATATTATAGGAATTCCGATAGGGTTTGTCAAGCCAAATGGAGATATTTACAATTTGGCTGGCCGTATCTGCGCCGAGAAAAGGCCTCTGCGTATGAAAATCCGCAATATCTGCGGCGATGAAACCATCTGGACGTTGGAAGACTGACGCCCTTTGTTTGCTGCCTCCCGAACCTGACAACATGGAAAGGAAATATAGAAATGGCCAGACCAAAAAAAGAAAACCACCCCATTTCTATCCGCATGGATAAAGCCGTTTACGATCGACTGAATGAATTTTGTGAAGTCTCCGGGCAGCCGAAAACGGTGGCGATTGAGAGAGCGATTAGCGAATACACAACCCCCAAAAATATTAACATTGAAGAACTACTCATTGTCCTGGGGCAAACAGTTCCCGATTTGTTTGGATCTTATTGCATAGTTAATAGGGCTCTCATGAAGCTTGAAGAAATCCAGCAGATGGGATTTAATGAGTATGCATTTCGATCCAAGATTAATATGCCAATAAAGCTGTATAAGTATTATCCAAATACAATTAAGAAAAAAGATGGGATAGACAGAAATTTCTCAATGGAAGCATTAGAGAATAACACGGTTTATATGCAATCACCAAGTGAGTTTGACGATGCGTTTGACTCGGATATTGTTATAGATTATGTAGAATATGAGAGATTACGATTATTAGAATACTGTCAACGATGTGATATTCATTTTGATGAGAATGCATCAACACAAGAAATTTGCGATGCATTGTTATTGAAACTACGTGATGTTTATCTTTCAACAAAAGACTTTATTGGTGCTTTTGCTGGAGATGA
>CAZMFY010000015.1:0-21661 GCA_964565635.1 uncultured Oscillospiraceae bacterium | reverse complement strand
CCCTGATGGATGAAATCATGGCGCAGAAGGCGAAGCTGGACGCGCTGTTCTGAGAAGGTTTCCGGCCGTAAAAAGGAAAAACGGGCAAGCATTGTATCGCTTTGTCCGAACAGAAACGCCTCCCGTTTTCAGGGGGGCGCTTTTCTGTGCGCATTGACATACCGCCTGCTTGCCAGGAAGGAACGATTTCGCTTCCGAAACCGCATATTTTCTTGACTTCATCGGGGCTGCGAGCTATAATGTCTGCATTGCGTTTACACAAAGGAGGATGGAACTGTCATGAAATCCGGAAAAAAGCGCGGCAGTAAGACGGGGTCGATCGTCGCGCTGTGTATTGTGCTGGTCTGCACGATTGTGCTGGGCGTGCTGGGCACCGCGGGCTGGAGCCTTCCCCCCAAGGGGTTGTATCGGGTGATGCCCTGGCTGCCCACCACTGATACCACACGCTGGCCTCAGGTGCTTTCCCTGGGCCTGGATCTGCGGGGCGGCATGTATGTGGAATATTCCGCGAAGGCGCCCGAAGGCTCCGAGGCGGATTTTGAATCCCTGATGAGCGGAACGATTTCCATCATTCAGCAGCGCCTGGCCGACAAGGGATATACGGAAGCCAACGTGCAGCAGATCGGCGGAGACGGCATCCGCGTGGAAATCCCGGACGTGCAGGACGATACGGTGCTGGATCTGATCGGCGCCGCCGCGAAGCTGGAGTTCCGGGATCCCAGCGGCAACGTCTTCATGACCGGCGACATGGTGAAAACCGCGACCTATTATTACGCGGAGGGCGACCATCAGGTGGCCTTCACGCTGACGGATGAAGGTTCCAAGATCTTCGCGGACATGACCTCCGCCAACATTGGCCGCCAGATCGCCATCTACCTGGACGGGGAAGAGCTGATCTCTCCCACCGTTCAGTCCGCCATCACCGGCGGCAACGGCGTCATTAACGGCATGGGCAGCGTGGAGCGGGCAACCACCATTGCCGCCAAGATCCAGTCCGGCGCCCTGCCCCTGGAGCTGACCCAGCAGAAGGTGGACAAGGTTTCCGCCACCCTGGGCCGGGACGCTCTGAGCAGCTCCGTGACCGCCGCCCTCATCGGCATCCTGCTGGTGATGCTGCTGATGATCGTCCGCTACCGCCTCAACGGCCTGGTGGCCTCCTGGGCGCTGACGATCTACACCATCGTGCTGTTCATGCTGATCGCCGTGTTCCATATCCAGCTGACCCTGCCCGGCCTGGCCGGCGTGGTGCTGGGCATCGGCATGGCCGTGGATGCCAACGTCATCATCTTCGAGCGCTTCAACGAGGAAGTGCGGGCGGGCAAATCGGTGAAGACCGCCGTGCGCACCGGCTTCAAGAACGCCATGAGCGCCATTCTGGACTCCAATATTACCACCCTGATCGCCGGCGCGGTGCTGCTGGTTTACGGAACCGGTTCCATCCAGGGCTTTGCCAAGACCCTGCTGCTGGGCGTTGTGGTTTCCATGTTCTCCGCTATTCTGGTGACCCGCTTCCTGATGAACCGCTTCGTGAACGCGGGCTGCGTGAAGGCTGGCCTGTATACCCGAATTTCCGCTGAAAAGGAGGTGCAGGCGTAATGAAGGTGCAGATTAAAGACCGTTCCAAAACCTGCCTGATCGTCTCCTGCGCCATCATCGTGCTGGCGCTGCTGCTGACCATCTTCGGCCACGGGATCAACCTGGGCATCGATTTCGAAGGCGGCCTGTCCATGGAATATGACCTGAAGCAGACGGCCGTGAAGGGGGATCTGGAAGGGATCCTGAATGATATGGGCGTCGCCTCCTATACCGTGACCTATCAGGGCAGCGGGGAGAACGAAGCGGTGATCCGCATCAAGGACGTGGCCCAGGATGATATCCAGAACATCCAGGCCCAGTTCGAGGAGCAGATCAAGGAAAAGTATCCGAGCGCGGAATCCGTGGGCGATGTAAACTACGTGGGCCCCGTTGCCGGCGCCACCCTGGTGCGCAACGCCATCATCTCCGTGCTGCTGGCCTCCGCTCTGATGCTGATCTACATCGCCATCCGGTTCGACCTGAACAGCGGCCTGTCCGCCGTCTTCGGCCTGCTGCATGACGTGCTGATCATGCTGAGCTTCATGGTGATCTTCCGCAGCTTCATCCAGATGAACTCTTCGTTCATCGCCGC
Source organism: uncultured Oscillospiraceae bacterium (assembly GCA_964565635.1). Taxonomy (GTDB): domain Bacteria; phylum Bacillota; class Clostridia; order Christensenellales; family Aristaeellaceae; genus Aristaeella. Next base: position 19,494 of record CAZMFY010000015.1, on the reverse strand, counting down.
GGCCCTGACCATCGTGGGCTATTCCATCAACAATACCATCGTGATTTTCGACCGGATCCGGGAAAACGCGAAGAAGTATCCCACCATGCCCCGGGTAGAGGTGACCAACATCTCCATCCAGGAGAGCCTGGGCCGGACCCTGACCACCACCGCTACCACCCTGATTACCATCGTGGCCCTGTGCATTCTGGGCGTGGCCAGCATCCGGGAATTCGCGCTGCCGATCATCGTGGGTATCCTGAGCGGCGTATACAGCGCCAACATGATCATCGGCTATGTATGGGACTTCCTGGAGGAGCGCCGCCTGAGCAGGAAGAAGAAATAAGCAATCATCTGATGAATCAGGGAGGCCGCGGCGCGCGGCCTCCCTTTGGAGTTTTTTACGATGCAGAAGTTCAAGCGGAGATATGAAGGCCCGCCGGCGGCACTGCCAGGCCTGCCGGACTGGGAACGGGCGCTGCTGACCGCCCGGGGAATCGATACGCCGGAGAAGGCGGAGAAATTCCTGAATCCCCGGCTGGAGGACCTTCACGATCCCCTGCGGATGCAGGACATGGACAAGGCATTAACCCTGATTCGCATGGCCATCCGCCGACAGGATCCCATCCTGGTTTACGGGGATTACGACGTGGATGGGGTCAGCGCCGTGACGGTGCTGCTGGAAACCCTGCGAGAGGAAGGCGCGAAGGCTGATTTCCGGATTCCTGGGCGGCATACGGAGGGCTATGGGCTGAACGAGCAGGCGGTCCGGGAGATCGCGGAGAACTACCGGCTGCTGATTACCGTGGACTGCGGCATCGCCAACCGAAAGGAGGTCCGGCTGGCCAAGGACCTGGGCATGAATGTGATCGTGACGGATCACCACGAAATCCCCGATGAGCTGCCCCCGGCGGACGCGGTGCTGGATCCGCTGCTGGGGGATTATCCCTTCCGGCGGCTGTGCGGCGCCGGGGTGGCGCTGAAGATCACCCAGGCGCTGCAGGGCATGGCGGGGGTGGAAAAGCGGCTGGAGATCGCTGCCCTGGCCACGGTGGCGGACGTGGTGCCCCTGGTGGACGAAAACCGGATCATCGTCCGGGAGGGCATGCGCCGCATGGAAAGAACCGCCCGTCCCGGGCTTCGGGCGCTGCTGGAGAACGCGAAGGTGACCTTCCCCATGCGGGCGGATGATATCGCCTTCCGGCTGGGCCCCCGGCTGAACGCGGCGGGGCGGCTGGAGGACGCCGCCCAGGGAGTGCGGCTGCTGATGACGGAGGATCCGGCGGAGGCGAAGGCCATCGCGGACCATCTTGAGGAGAATAACCGGATCCGGCAGGATACGGAGCGGCAGATCATCCGGGAGGCGCTGGAATGCTTTCCCCGCCAGATCAATCTGCGGAGGGACCGGATCCTGATTCTGGAGGGAGAGGGCTGGAATACGGGGCTGATCGGCCTGGCGGCCGGCAAGCTCTGCGAGAAATACCACCATCCGGTGATCGTGCTGAGCCGCCAGGGAGACAAGGCGGTGGGCAGCTGCCGGTCCATTCCCGGCGTCAACATCTGGGAGGAGCTGAACCGGTGCGGGGATCTTTTCCTCCGCTTCGGCGGCCATGCTCAGGCGGCAGGGCTGACCATTCCCGTGGAGAACATTCCCGCCCTGCGGGAGCGGGTGAACAGCGCGCTCCGGGAGGAAAAGGAGGACGAGAGGTTCCTGCCGGTGCTGGAATACGACAGCGAGCTGGACCTGAAGGAGGTCACGCTGGAGACAGTGGCCGCCCTGGAAGCCCTGGAGCCGACAGGCTGCGGGAATCCGGCCCCGGTGTTCCGCTGCCGGAACGCTTCCGTGCAGTCCATGCGCCGGGTGGGGAAAGACCAGAGTCACCTGAAAATGAGCCTGCTCTCCGGGCAGACGCTGCTGGACGGCATCGGCTTTGGACTGGGGGACGCGGCGGATCAGGGGCTCCGGCGGGTGGACGTGCTCTTCCGACCGGACCGTAATGAGTTTAACGGCCGGGTTACGGCCCAGATGCAGGTGCAGGCCCTTTCCCCCGCGGAGGAAGAATGGGAGGATTCCGTGGCCGGGGATCCGGAGCAGTTTTTTCTGGACTGCATGCAGGAAATGAGCCGGCTTTCAGAGAAACCAAAGGAAGAGAACGGAGCCGCGCCAGGCCTTCGGCCGGAGTATCTGCTGAAGGAACGGCTGGAGACGGTGCATCCCTCCAGGGAGGCGCTGCTGAATCTGTATCTGGGAATGCGGAAGCAGCCGCCGGGAACCTGGGAGGATTTGCGGACGGCCGCCGGGTCCGAGGAACAGGCGCTCTTTGCGCTGACGGTTTTTGAACAGCTGGGGCTGCTCCGCTGGCAGCGGGAGCCCTTCCGGCTGGAACTGATTCCCGCCCGATCGGAGTTGAGCCGAAGCCCGCTTTACCGATACATGACCGCGCTGTGACGGAGGAGCCCCCGGAAGCTTTCCCGCCGGAGACCGGCAGGGGTGCGGCGAAGGGAGCTCAGCTGCGTGAAAAAAACACACAGGGGGATGAGGATGCATCTCCCAGTATTGTGACTGAAACAGGAAAGGAGGGAGAGAGATGAGTTTCGCGTCCTATGAGGCCATGCCGCTTCCGACCATGCTGGCCCGGATCCGGAAATACGATCCCGGCGACGGATATCAGCTGGTGGAGAAGGCCTGGCATTTTGCCGAGAAGGCCCACAGCGGGCAGGTCCGCAAGAGCGGGGAACCCTATTTCATTCATCCCTGCTTTGTGGCCAGCATCCTGACGGAGCTGATGATCGATCCCCCTACCATCGCGGCGGGGCTGCTCCACGACACGGTGGAGGACTGCGAGGAGATTACCCTGGATATGATCCGGAAGGAATTCGGGGAGGAAGTCGCCGAGCTGGTGGACGGGGTGACCAAGCTGAACAAGCTGGATTTTGCCAACCGGGAAGAGGCCCAGGCGGAAAGCGTCCGAAAGATGATTCTGGCCATGGGCCGGGATATTCGGGTGGTGCTGATCAAACTGGCGGACCGGCTCCATAATATGTATACCCTGCGGTATCAGTCTCCGGACCGGCAGAAGGCCATCGCCCGGGAAACCCTGGATATCTATGCCCCGCTGGCGCACCGGCTGGGGGTTTACGCCCTGAAGCAGGATCTGGAGGATCTGAGCCTGAAATATCTGGACCCGGACGGATACAACAACATCGTCCATCTGGTGGGCATGAAGCGGGCGGAACGGGAGGAATCCATCCGTCTGGTGATCGACGAGCTAAGCGCCAGGCTGGACGAGCAGCATATCCATTTCGATATCGACGGCCGCTCCAAGCATTTCTATTCCATTTATCGGAAGATGGTGCTGCAGCATAAGACCTTCGACCAGATCTACGACCTGATTGCCATCCGGGTGATCGTGGACACGATCCCAGACTGCTATACGGTGCTGGGCATCGTTCATACCCTGTGGAATCAGGTGCCCGGCCGGTTCAAGGATTATATTTCCGTGCCCAAGGCGAATATGTATCAGAGCCTGCACACCACCGTCATGGGCGGACGGACGATGCCCTTTCCCTTTGAGGTGCAGATCCGGACCTGGGAGATGCACCGGATCGCCGAATACGGCATCGCCGCCCACTGGCGGTATAAGGAAGGCACTTCCAAGGGGGATGATCTGGACACCAAGCTGACCTGGCTGCGGCAGATTCTGGACTGGTCCAGCGACACCCGGGACAGCCGGGAGTTTATCGATACGCTGAAGACCGATCTGTTTGACGACGAGGTCTTCCTCTTTACCCCCAAGGGGGACGTGATCTCCAAGCCCAAGGGCTCCACGCCCCTGGATTTTGCCTACCGCATCCATTCCGCCGTGGGCAACAAGTGCGTGGGGGCCAAGGTGAACGGCAAGCTTGTTCCGCTGGATACGGAGCTGGCCACCGGAGACCGGGTGGAGATTATGACCTCCGCTTCCTCCAAGGGCCCTTCCTCCGACTGGATTCGCATCTGCAAAACGCCTCAGGCCAAGGCGAAGATCCGACAGTTCCTGAAGAAGGAGCTGCGGCAGGAGAACCTGGCCCTGGGCCGGGAGATGATCGAGCATGAGTGCGCCCGGCGGAACGTGCGGCTGGGAGACCTGGCCAAACCCGAGAACTACGAGGCCATGCTGAAGAAGTACGGCTTCAACGAGTTTGACGATGTCTGCTGTGCCGTGGGCTACGGCGGCATGGCAGCTCAGTACGTGGTGAGTCGCCTGATCGAAGAGCAGCGGAGCCGGGAGACCGCTCCCGTGACGGAGCTGCCTCAGGAGCTGCCGGACACGGTGGACGAAAAGCAGCTGAGCCAGCGCAGGGCCAATCACGGCATTGTGCTGACGGAAAACGAGGACCTGGATATTCCCATCCGCTTTGCTCGCTGCTGCAGTCCCGTGCCCGGAGACGAGATCGTGGGTTACATCACCCGGGGCCGGGGAGTAACCATTCACAAGGCGGAATGTCCCAACGCCGCCGCCGCGGAGCCGGAGCGCCGGATTCCCGTGGAATGGGCGCTGGGGGAGGAGGGCTCCTTCTATGCTTCCATCAAGATTTTGGCCTATGACAGGCTGAACCTGCTGGGAGAAATCGCCTCCATCATCGGGGAAATGAATGTTTCCATCAAGGCGGCCCAGGCTCAGACTGATGACAAGACGCGGATCTCCACCTTCAAGCTGACGCTGGATGTTCATTCCAGGGAGCAGATGGACAAGGTGATTCAGGCCATCCGCAATAAGGCGGACGTGCTGGATGTATACCGGGTAACCGGCTGAACATAAAGGAGATTGCGGATGAACGTTCAAAAGTTTACGGAAATGCTGGGTGCGGATTTTTATACCGGCGTGCCGGACAGCCAGCTGAAGGCCCTGTGCAATTATCTGATGGATACCTATGGGATCGATCCGAAGCATCACGTGATCGCTGCCAATGAGGGCAACTGTACCGCCCTGGCGGCGGGGTACCATCTGGCGACCGGCAGGGTTCCGGTGGTCTACATGCAGAACAGCGGGGAGGGAAACATCATCAATCCCGCCGCAAGCCTCTTGCATGAGAAGGTGTACGCCATTCCCATGATCTTCGTCATTGGCTGGCGGGGAGAGCCGGGGATTCACGACGAGCCGCAGCATATCTATCAGGGGGAGATTACCCTGAAGCTGCTGGAGGACATGGGCATCGATGCCTTCGTGATCGGAAAGGACACCGCCGACGCCGAGGCGGAGGAAGCCATGGCGCGCTTCCGGCCGCTGCTGGCCCAAGGCCGGGACGTGGCCTTCGTTATTCGGAAGGGAGCTCTTACCGAGGCCCCGAAGGTGGAATACAAGAATGAATATACCATGCTCCGGGAGGAAATCATTCGGCATATCGTGAAGGCCAGCGGAGAGGATCCCATCATCTCCACGACCGGAAAGGCCAGCCGGGAGCTGTTTGAGATCCGGGAGCAGAACGGACAGGGGCATCAGTATGACTTTCTGACGGTTGGCTCCATGGGCCACAGCTCCTCCATCGCACTGGGCGTGGCGCTGCACAGGCCGGAAACCCGGGTCTGGTGCGTGGACGGGGACGGAGCCGCCCTGATGCATCTGGGAGCCATGGCGGTGATCGGCGCCAACAGGCCGAAGAATCTGATCCACGTGGTCATCAACAACGGCGCCCATGAAACGGTGGGCGGCATGCCGACGGTGGCGGGGAAGACGGACCTGGTGATGGTGGCCCGGGGCTGCGGATACCCGTACGCGGTTTCCGTGGATACCTTCGTGGAGCTGGATCTGGCGCTGGAAGAGGCGAAGGATGCGAATCAGCTGAGCTTCATCGAGGTGAAATGCGCCCTGGGTGCCCGGGAGGATCTGGGCCGACCCACCACCACCGCTCGGGAAAACAAGGAGCGGTTTATGGACTGGCTGGCGTCCGGGGCCGGGCATTGAAAGGTCCATAGGAGTCTGATGCTTTTTCAGTTTTAAACGGTATACCACAAAATTATAACAGATGAGGAGTAACGCCTTGAAGAAGATTGAAACGGGACTGCCGGGAGTTTATGTGATTGAGCCGCAGGTGTTCGGAGACGCACGGGGATACTTTATGGAGACCTGGAGCACCCGGAATTTTGAGGAGCTGGGGCTGAAATACGAATTCGTGCAGGATAACCAGAGCTATTCCGCGGCCAAGGGGATCCTCCGGGGCATTCATTTCCAGAACGATCCCTGGAGCCAGGCAAAGCTGGTCCGGGTGACCCGGGGCGCCGTCATGGATGTGGCGGTGGATCTGCGGAAGGGGAGCCCTACCTACAAGAAATGGGTGGCGGTGGAGCTGAGCGCGGAGAACAAGCGGATGCTGATGATTCCCCGGGGCTTCGGCCATGGCTTCAAGACCCTGACCGAGGACGTGGAGTTCGTTTATAAGGTGGATAATCTCTACAATAAAGAGTGCGACCGGGGCATCCGCTTCGACGACCCGGCCATCGGCGTGGACTGGGGCGAGGTGCGGCAGGAGCTGCTCAGCGCCAAGGACACGGGCGCGCCGCTGCTGGCGGACAGCGACTGCAATTTTGTCTGGAAGGACTGATATTTGAAAAATCCCTTTCATTTAGGGCCATAAGGATGAACGATAAGAGCTGAGAGATTTGACCCGATCTTGAAGAATTACTTGACATATGCGTTCTGCCGGAATAGAATTACGAAGCATGGGTTCTTATCGCTTTATATCGTTTGAGATTAAAACGGAATGACATCGATATCCCTGCGAGATAGAACTGTGAACTTTAGCGGAAGCGAGGAGGTATATTTATGACACAGAAAATGCGGAGTTGGTTCAGCCTTTTTGTGGCAGTAATCATGTTAACCGGCCAGTGCATTTCTGGTATAGCATTTGCTGACGATGAAGAGATCATCCTTGATACAGAGAATGCTGTTCAGACAGAGAATTTCGAAGAGACAGCCGAAGAAGTAAATGATCAGGAAATCGAAGCAGATGAAGCGATTGCGGATACTGAAAATGAATCTGCGCCTGAAGCTGCTGAGACAGTCGTTGATGAAGAAATCGCTGAAGAAGAAACAGAAGATTTGCTCACAGCTGCGCCTGCTTTAGAGGAAACCACGATAGAAGTTTCCGAGGAAATTGCTTCTGTCGATGAAATCGCTGCTGATGAAGCGACTGATGCGGAGGACGCTTCGGAGGCATCAGCCATCGAAGCGGATGAGAAAGTTGTTGTTTCTGAAACGTATTCGATGCAGGAGACTGTTGGAAAACAGGCCCTGATGACAGCGAATGTACCGGTGGCTTCCATTACCCTGTCGGGCAAGACAAACATTAAGGTTGGCGAGAGTGATTATCCGGTCGCTACCGTGCTTCCCGAAACCGCTACAAACAAAACAGTTACCTGGTCTTCTATGAACACCTCGGTTGCTTCCGTGAGTTCGAGTGGTGTGGTATACGGACTGGCGGAAGGCACCACCCTGATTTCTGCGCACGCAAGTGACGGCAGCGGTGTTTATGGTTACTACGAGCTGACCGTTTCGCCTGCCCATACCGACCCTGATAAGGTCACGTCTGTAACGCTGGTGGGTATTGCGACGCTGGATGTTGGCAAGACCTATGCGGTTGCTTACAGCATCCTGCCTACAACAGCGACGGATATCGGTTTGACCTGGGAATCCAGCGATACAAGCATAGCCACAGTCAGCGATCTTGGCGTTGTGACGGCTGTCGCTCCCGGCGAATGTGTGATTACAGCGACCAGCAAAAACAACCCAGAGGCGGTGGGCAGCTTCACGCTGAAGGTTGCAGATTATGTGATGCCGCAGAAGGTCAACATTTATCTCAGCGGTACGATCGCCATCGGAGGTACATACTATCCGGCTTACGAAGTCCTTCCGGCAAATGCTTCCAATCTGAAGGTGACTTGGACCTCCAGCAATCCTACCGTCGCGACGGTGGATGCCACATACGGGACGATCAAAGTGCTGCAGTCCGGTAAGACCGTCATCCGGGCAACCTCCGTGGCGGACGAGAAGGTATACGGCGAGTATCTTATCTCTATTACGGGCGTGCCGGTGACCTGGATTGCGCTTGCGTATAAATCCCATCTGCTTATCGGCGAAACGGATGCTGTGATTACCGCCGTATTCCCTGATTCCGCTACGAACAAGGACATTATTTGGACGACTTCGAACCCGAATGTGGCAACGGTTTCTTCCAATGGCGTGGTGAAAGGCGTGCAGGTAGGCACGGCTGTCATTACAGCGACGGCCGCCGATGGCTCGGGCGTAAAGAATTCTTATACGGTCAACGTGGTAAAAACCAAGAAGAATGTGACTTCTGTCACCGTCAGCGGGCTTAATGTCATGGGCGTTGGTACAACCACGCAGCTGACCGCGAAGATTCTTCCCGCGGATGCGTATAATCGCGTTCTTTGGTGGGCTTCCGACGATCCATCCGTGGCTACGGTGGATCAGACCGGTACCGTTACGGCTGTTGCGCCTGGCAAGGCCATTATTTCCGGCATTGCGACGGATGGCTCCTTGGTTCGGGGCATGCATACCATTACCGTGAAGCCTTCCGTGAAGCCTGTGACTACGGTTGTCGCTTCGGGAAAAACGACCCTTTACCCGTCGGAAGTGGATTATGCCGCCTATGGAATCCTGCCTGCCGACGCTTCTGACCTGACAGTATCCTGGTCTTCTTCGAATACTGCGGTTGCTACTGTCGACCAATACGGGATTGTAAAGGCCGTTGGCGCAGGAACCTGCGATATTATTGCGACCTCCAATGACGGCGGCAATGTTTCCGGGAAGTATACGGTGACCGTGAAGTCCAGCGTTAACCAGGTTACCAAGGTGGCTGTGCACGGGAAACCGATGCTTGCTGTAGGCGATGTGGATTATGTTGCATATGAAATCTGGCCGACGAATGCGGACATCAAGACCGTGACCTGGACTTCTTCCAATCCGGCTGTTGCATCTGTCAATGCGACGAATGGCACTGTCATAGGACTGAAAAACGGAACGACTACGATTACCGCCACCGCGACTGACGGCAGCAAGGTGAGCGCATCGTATGTGCTGACTGTCGGCAGCGTGAGCAACCTGGTAACCCGTGTAGAGATTTACGGTTCGGGTACTGTGAATTATAACGCGAAAGAGTATCTGGCGTATGCGGTATGGCCTGTGAACGCGACCAACAAGACCGTGACCTGGAAATCCTCCAATCCGGCTGTGGCGACGGTTACTGCTGATACCGGTATTGTTACAGGCGTGAGCGCCGGTACCGCTGTAATTACTGCCACCGCGAATGATGGCTCTAAGATTTCCGCAACCTATACGGTTACGGTAAACGTGCCAGGCACGAAGGTAACAAATATTGCAATTCATGGCAGCGGCACGGTAAAGCGCGATCATTTGGAATACCTGGCCTATGAAGTTTGGCCTACCAGCGCGACTGTGAAAGAAGTGACCTGGACATCCTCCAATCCCGGAGTGGCCACAGTAGATGCTTATACCGGCGTGGTGAAGGGCATTGCGGTAGGAACGGCGGTTATTACGGCTACAGCAAAAGACGGATCCGGTGTAACGGCGACATACACTGTGACAGTAACGAACTAATGTTTATCGGTATACGGCACATCCAAGTGAATGACTGAATCAAAAAATCTCTGGTTACCGAGCGCGGTTTCCAGAGATTTTTTGAAATCAGGATTATACCGGGACAGGGAGGATCTCATGAACGGAGAGAGTCTGGCTGAGAAAAAAAAGCGGAGGGTTGCTGAGCGAGTCCTGTTTGTTTTTTTCTGGGCATTTGGCGCGTTTCATCTGCTGATGTCCGCGTTTCCTTATGTGGCAGATCCCATAGCGCTGTGGGAATATGAGCGATGGATCATGGCAGCTTTTCTGCTGTCCGGAATCGGATATATGATTGCTGTATGCATAAAGTGCCCGGAATCTTTTCACAGAATCAGGGAGAGGCTGAAAAGATTAATCAACCCGGAAGCGATATGTGTGGCAGGGTTTGTGCTTTGGTACGTGATCGTATTTCTTGTCCGCCAGAGAATTGACGGCGTGCTTTGGATGAAGTATGGGCACTGGTGGATTGTTGATATGCTTATATCAGCGTGCTTTCTCTTTCCTCTGGGCTTTTTCGCCGGGATCAAAGAGGGAAAAAAGTGGATGGAGGCATCACTGCATATTTTCCTGGGGCTTCACGCGGTATTCACACTGTGGTGTTTGTGGGAAGTATTTCATATGAACACCGTGACCCTGCCCTCCGGCGCACAGGTATATATGAGACAGGGAAGAACCCTGCAAATCGGATGCCATTATAATATCACAGGCGCGATTGCGGCTTCCATGTTTGCCGGCTGCCTTTACATGGTGGCGTCGAAAAAGTCCTTTATCAGAATTCTATATATTGCAGCAGGCTGTATCCAGATGGTTGCTTTATTACTCTCCAATTCCAGAACCGTTTTTCTCAGCACGATTCTGCTGATTGCCTGCTGGGCAGGCATCGGAGTCTGGCAAAAAACGACAGGGAAAAGGAAAATGCAGCGGATCTGTATGACCATAGCAGTCACAGCGTTCATCTGTCTGGTATTCTGGTGGCTGAGAACGGAAGTGTTTGTATGGTATGGGAATATCTCTATCAACGCGTTAGCGGCTGATGAGGGAACGCTTCGCAGCGTACAGAATGCTGCGGAAGAGTCGGTCAGGGAACTTAATAATCTCAGTGGAAGGGAGAAAGTATGGAGAGGAGCAATCCGCATCATGCTGTCCAGCCCAGAAACATTTTTCTTTGGAGTAACGCCTTTTAAGGTTACGGATGCTTTACGGGAAATCGGAGGATTGACGAATGACTTTGCTCATGCGCATAATGTTTTTCTTCAGGTGGGCGTATCTTTCGGCGTCCCGATGATGCTGGCCTTTAATTTTTTTTCGGTGCGCGTGTTATGGAAAGGAATGAAGGTCATCCTGAGAGGTGCCGGAAAGACTTATCAGGGAGCATATATGGCTCCGGTGATTGTTCTGTTTTTCATCGCAATGAATCAAATGGAAGCTTATCTGGTAGCCTATTTCTCGATTATGAGTTATTTGTTCTTCCTGATGTGCGGGTGGACCTGCGCAATAGAACAGGAAACAAGAGAGATAAGAACTGATCATGAAAGCGGAGTGTTAATTCCTTGAGTTCCGGGGAGACATGGGCGATGCTTTTTTATGCAGGCAAAAATAGACGTTCAGCTGTATGAGGCAGAGGGAAAAGCGGTAAGAATTGATCCGTCTGCTCGATTGCCTAATGTTAAAATGTATTCATGAACTGCAAGTGTGGATAGACTTTGAACTTCAGGGACGAGCATGTTCTATAGAAGGAGCTGAGCGATTTGAAGATTGCTTTATTTTGTGGTTTGGCGATGGGACAGACCTGGCTTGCAGGTTCCTTTTTCTGCAGGGCGTTTAAGCTTTCACTTCGCTCGTCTGCTTATCCCTCCATTGGACTGATTGTTCAATTGGCGCTGATTGAACTTGCAGGGTGGTGGATGGTGGCTTTTCGCCAAAGCGCACTGCTTTTTTCCCTGCTGACCGTGTCGGTGCTGTTTATCTTTGGAGCAGGCGGGTTGGTTTTGATCTTTCGGAGAAGAAAAGATCCGGCCTGTTTATTCAAGCAGTTAAAAAGATATATCACCATCGAAAAAACGCTGCTGCTGGCCCTTCTGGCTTTGCTGTTTATTCTGCTGCTTCGGTTTTATCGTTCCGACGCAGATGATTCGTTCTATGTCAGCAACGTATTGCTTTTCTCTGTATCCGACACACTGAATCCGTATGATTCCTCCTTTGGGATCAGAAGCCTGGGAACAGTGCCCATGTACGATTTCCAGGTTTGGGAAGCTTTTTTATCCGTATTATGTCGGATCACAGGAATAAAGGCTGCCGTATTATGTCATACGGCGCTTCCTCTGATATTGCTGACGCTGGCGGTTTCAGCATACAGCATGCTGGGGGATGTGATGACAGAGAATCATCGCAAATCTGATCTTTTCTGTGTTTTGCTGCTTATTTTTTACCTCTTTGGCGGTTATGCCAGCTATTCTAAAGGAAGTTTTCTTCTGTCCAGGCTCTGGCAGGGGAAAGCAGCATATTTGCATGTCTGCTTGCCTGTATTGCTTGCGCTGGCCTTACCGGAAAAAGAAGAAAATGCTGTTTCGAGAGGCGCTCTGCTGCTCGCTGTAACGCTTTGCGGTATCGCGATGAACCCCACCAGTATGTATGTGCTGGGTTTTGCCATGGTAAGCCTGCAATTGGCGGTGTGCTTCACAAAGCGTTCTTCTCGGCCAATCCTCCCGGGACTCCCATCCCTGGGTGCGATTGCGTGCGTGTCACTGATGATCTGGCTGAGAACCCATCATTATTCCGGACAGATTGAAGCGGCGAGCACGGTACCGGAAGGCTTTCTGCGATCCACCTTATCCTCGTTCATGGGAACAGGGCGAATGCTGTTTGTCCTTGGAGCTGCGGCCTGCGCTTGCTTTCTGTGGCTGGGCAGCTACAAAGAAAAGCTGTTGCTGGTCGGCATGCCCCTTGTACTTTTCATATTGGCATTGAATCCGATTATGGCGCCGGTGATTGCAGGACATATCACCATGACCCCCTCATTCTGGCGGCTTTTGTGGCTGCTTCCTGCGGACTTTGCCCTGGCGCTGGGAGGAGTGCGGATCCGGGAATGGCTGACACAAAAGAGACACGGGAAGGCATGGTATTATCGGGGAGCAACTTTATTGGTTGTGATTTGCTTTACGATATTGATGGGGCTGGGAGGGAATTTTCTTTTTCGTCAGGGAAACGGCTTTCTCCCTGTGAAAAATCCCGAGCATATCTCCGACGAAATTCTGATGATGGGGCAAAAAATGACAGAAGACGACGGCCATCCGGTGGTGCTGGCGGAAGAATATTCCGCAACGGTACTGAGACAGGAGTATGATGAAGTAGAGTTAATCTACTCTCGCTACAACTATGTTCTGGACCTGTTTGAATATCACGGGATGCATGAAGAAGCACAGAAACGTCTGACATTGCTAAGCTTTATCAACATCGAGCAGGACGGGATTTACCGACCGGAAGATATCAAAGCGCTGCTGGATGAGCTTCACGTGGGCTGGATGATCACGCGTTCATGCCCAACATGGAAGGAAGACCTGCTCAGATCCTGGGGCTATGAAATCTGCAGTGAGGCAGGGGAATACACACTGTTCAGGGGGACCTGATTCTCCGATGGTTCAGAAAACAGTGCTGCCGTTTACAATGCGGATAGAATTCGATTAGCAGATGCTCCCGGGGACAGTATTCCCTGGCGGTCTGCAGGATGACGAAACTTGCGCTTAGAAGGTATTTCGTTGTATAATTTTTTCCGGCTATGGCCGGAGACGCTTTTGCCAGCCCTGATATCAAAAGAATGATTTTGAGGGAAAATAAAAAAGGCTCCGGAACTGCTTTATCATGGTTCTATGACTGGAGGATGCTATTTTGTCTATTCGTGTTTCCGATCAGGAAATGTCTCCTGCTCCTGCGGCTATACCGGCTGCACAGCCTTTTGTGCCGGGGCTTGTTTCCGTTGTTATGCCCTGTTTCAATGATGGAAAATATATTGCGGAATCAGTCGCTTCGCTGCAGGCGCAGACGTGGAATCAAATTGAACTGATTGTTGTGGATGATGGCTCCAATGATCCGGAGACGTTAAAAGCATTACGCGAACTGGATTTTCCCGGCTTTACGCTCCTTAATACCAAGAGAAGGGGACCGTCCGGCGCCAGAAATGAGGCGCTGCATGTGGCCAGGGGTGAATTTGTGCTTCCGCTGGATTCTGACGATACCATTGATCCGACCTATATTGAAAAAGCGGTTTCTGTTATGATGGCGCGCCCGGAAGTAGGCGTTGTTTACTGCCGTGCCGATTTGTTCGGAGAGAAGAGCGGCCCATGGGATCTTCCTGAATATTCTTTAAAGGCGGAGCTGCTTGACAATATTATTTTCGTGACTTCCCTGTTCCGCAGGGACGATGCGCTGGCCATCGGTGGATTTTGCGAGACCTTTAAGGCCGGAATGGAGGATTACGATTTCTTCCTGGGGCTTCTTCAGCTGGGCCGGGAGGTTGTGCAATTGCAGGAAACGCTATTCCATTACAGGATTAAAAGCGTCTCTCGCTCAACAGCGTTTAACAGCGATTACAAAGCGGTTCAGGAGACATACGCCATGCTCTATGACCGGCATAAGCCGCTGTTTGAGCGGTACCAGGATCTTTACTGCAAAGAATTACGGTACGTACTGATCGATCACATTTATCAGGTGCGCAAATTTTCGGAAATGATGGAAGATCCTTTGGTAAAATATGTGGCAAGCGTTCGCCTGTTAAAACCGGCTAAAGCAAGACGCTGGGACAGGTTACTGAGGATCAAGGATGCAATCAAGAAGCTGATCGGACGAGAATAAGAGGAGAATCCACGCCATGATTATTTTTACTTCCATTTGTGCAAACTATGCACACAAAGCCCGCTGCCTTGCTGAATCCGTTCGCGCCCACTTGCCGGAGGCCAGGTTCCTGATTTGCCTGACGGAACGCGAGGTACCGGAGAACATGAAAAAAAACATTCCCGGGCTCTTTGATGAGATTGTGCTCGCGAAGGACATGTGGAATGGCAATTTTAATCGCTTTATCTTTAAACATGCGATCGTAGAGGCGTCTACTGCTGTGAAAGGACGCTTCTTTCAGTACCTCATGGAACGTTTCCCGGGGGAAGACGCCTATATCTACCTGGATCCGGACTGCTATGTATACGGAGATTTCAAGGAGCTTCGGGAGGCCTTAACCCGTAAGCCGATCGTGCTGTGTCCGCATCTGCTTCATCCTGGCAATATTGATATGGAACTGTCTTCTACAGCGCATGGCGTGTATAATCTGGGCTTTTTAGCGGTGAAGGATGACCCGGAAGCCCACCGGCTGATTGACTGGTGGGCGGAGCGGCTGTATAAGTTTTGCTACGACGATATTCCGAATGGAATTTTCACGGATCAGAAATGGATGGATTTAGCGCCATGCTTTTTTGACGTAGAGATATTCCACCATTACGGCTATGATTTTGCGCCATGGGGCCTGTTAGGCTGTAAGGTGGAACAGCGGGGAGAAAACTGGTTTGTTCAGGATATGCCTCTGAACTTTATTCATTATTCAGGATTTGGGCCGGTAGCGGAAATGTGTATGGATCGATGGCTGTCGGAAGAAGGAACGCCATTCCGAACTTTATATGCTGAGTATTCTTCCGCCCATGATCGGAATAACGAGGATTGCATTTCGACGACTCCCTGGAGCTACGGATCCTACACCAGCGGGAAAGCTGTTTCCTTGGATGTGCGGGAAAGATATCGGAAAGACTGGGATTTGATGTTCTCTGTGGAAGATCCGTTTGCCTTATCTGATGAATACTTCCATAAAGTGTTCGCGGAAAAGGATGAGCAGCAGGCCGCCCGGGAAAGAGAAGAGAAGAAACGGCAGGAAGCCGCTTTGGAGCAATTAAGAAAAGGAAGAATTGAGCGGCTTGCAAAAGCCAGCATTCGCACTTTCCGGGAAGAAGGATTCAGCGCTGTGCTGAACAAAATCTATATAAAGGTCAAGGGAAAGCTGACGCGGGAGGAATGATATCCGTGAAAACCGAACAGATCGGGAAGGTGACAATCGATTATACCCGATGGCCAGGAGAAGAGGCATATTCAGACGGGCCGATCGAGCAGGAACTGCTTGCCCGCCTGCAGGCTGGGGAAAAACCTGAAGAGATGCTAAATCAGGATAACCGCTATCCTGTCCTTTACCATCTGTCCCCGGAAAGGGAGAATATTCTGTCCTGGTTTCCGCTTGACAAGAGTATGCGCTGCCTGGAGATTGGCGCGGGATGCGGCGCGGTGACAGGCGTGCTTGCTGAAAAGTGTGGATCTGTTTGCGCGGTGGACTTATCTCTGACAAGAACCCGCATCAATGCTGTGCGCCATCAGGACTGCGACAATCTGCAGCTGCTGGTCACGAACGTGGAGGATTTGCCTGAAGAACCTGCCTGGGACGTGGTCACACTGATTGGCGTGCTGGAGTATGGCGCGCTTTTCACAGACGATGCTGATCCTTTCCGGCATATGTTACGGCATCTGCGAGCGATGTTAAAACCCGGGGGCCATCTGCTGATCGCAATTGAGAATCAGTTTGGATTGAAATATTTTTCCGGAGCCCGGGAAGATCATCACTGGAAACTGTATGAAGGACTGCTGGGCTATCCGAACGGTGGCGCACAAACGTTTTCTCGGCAGGAGCTGGATGGATTGCTGGGGGACGTTGGGTTTTCCAGCCGGCAGTTCTTCGGCGTATGGCCGGATTATAAATTTCCGGAAATTCTCCGTGCGGAAAACGCAAAGAACGTCTCTACCGTATATCCTCCAGCGAATAATCGCGGTGAATATGTCTATGCCATCTCTCATATGGAGAATATCATGCATCATCTGACTGAAGCAGGACTTGGCATAGAACTGGCAAATTCCTTTTTCGTGTGCGCAGGAGAGGAACCTGTGACCACGACCTGTTATGCAAAATTCTCCTCCAGGCGGAGCGCTGACTTTGCCATTCAAACGTTACTGTTTGCGAATGGAACTGTGCGTAAGGAACCGTTACGAAAGGCTCAAAAGGCGATTCCGGCCTTGATGCAGGGAGCTGCGCTGCTTTCTGCTTCACTCCAGGGAGCGGAAGTGATCTGCCCCCGAGCAGATGGAAACGCGGCAATTCTGCCGCTGCTTGAGGGGCATACGCTCTCTTCAGTATATCATCATAGCGATGCGAGTCGTCGCAAGGCGATTCTGGAACGGTATCAGATTGTACTGAACAGTCTTTCATGCGGCCGCTGCCGTCCGGAAGACCATTCGGCATTTACCGACGTGTTTGGAGATATTAAAGCAGGTGAGTGCCTTTGCCTTCAACCGGCCCCGATCGATCTGAGCTGGTCAAATATTATGGTTCAGGATGAGAAATGGACCGTGTTTGATACGGAATGGGTCTTTGATTTTCCGGTGCCGGCCCGATATGTGCTTTGGCGGACGCTGTTCCTTTACGGGGAATCCGTCGGGGAGAATGTATCCGATCTGATTCGGGAGATGATTTCTGAAGAAGAAGTGGCTTTGTTCCGGAAAATGGAATTGGGTTTTCAGCTGTATTTTGCCGGAGACAGAGCTCCATTCCATTATAATTCTCGTTATGAACTGCCCTCTGTTGATGCGGAGGAGCTCGCGGAAACTGTTTCCAGGCTGCAACAGGAAAACAAAAACATTCAAGCGCTTGCAGATTCGTTAGCCGCTCAGAATCAGGAAGCCTGGACACAGTTCGCAGAGCGTGAGAAACAACTGGATGTACTCAGGCGGGAGATGAACCAGATTCATGATCAACTGGTTGCATCGAATGCGCGGGTTGCGCAACTGGAAAGACTGATTCCGGTAAGAATCCTGCGAAAGATAGGTATCGTTTGAAGGAGCTTGCGATAACAGGCTGAAAGGAGAAAGAATCGTTGCTGTTCTCATCCATGCTGTTTTTATGGACCTTTTTACCGATTACGCTGATCGGCTTCGTTCTTCTCCGCAGGACTAAGCTTGGGGACGTATTCCTTTTGCTCATGTCCCTGGTTTTTTATGCCTGGGGAGAGCCTGTTTACGTGCTCCTGATGATTTTTTCTATTTTATTCAACTGGGGAATCGGGATGCTGGCAGCGCCGGGAAAACAACACCGAAAAGCAGTTCTTATTCTAGCGCTTCTGATTAATCTTGGATCGCTGATAACGTTTAAATACCTGGGCCTGCTGATAAACACGTTTAACATATTACCCCTTTCACTCAAATTTTCTGATCCACAGATTGCGCTGCCTATTGGAATCTCGTTTTTTACGTTTCAGGCGGTGAGCTATATTATTGATGTATACAAAGGTGACGTAGCTCCTCAGAAAAATGTCATGAAGCTGGCCTTGTACATCAGCTTTTTTCCGCAATTGATCGCAGGCCCTATTGTCCGTTACAGCGATATCAATAAGCAGCTGGAACACAGAGAGTGTACGCTTACCGGCTTTGCGGAGGGCTGCCGTCGGTTTATCTATGGACTGGCCAAAAAAGTTCTGATTGCCAATACACTGGCAGGCGCTGCCGATCGAATCTTTGCTGTACCTGCGCAGGAAATCACCGGTGCGATGGCCTGGGCGGCGGCTTTGCTTTATACATTCCAGATTTATTATGATTTTTCAGGCTATTCGGATATGGCGATCGGCCTTGGTAAAATGTTTGGTTTCACATTTCTGGAAAACTTCTACTACCCCTATACTTCCCGCTCTGTCAGGGAGTTTTGGAGAAGATGGCATATCTCCCTGAGCACCTGGTTCAGGGAGTATGTTTACATTCCGCTTGGAGGGAACAGAAAGGGAAACAGCCGTACACTGATGAATCTTCTGATTGTTTTTCTATGCACAGGATTCTGGCATGGAGCGGCTTGGTCATTTTTGCTGTGGGGGATTTATCATGGGGTATTCTCGGTGCTGGAACGAGGCCGGTTTGGAAAAATAATCGCAAAAGCACCGTCTCCCGTTCAGTGGCTTTACAGCATGCTGACGGTGATCTTCGGATGGGTGCTTTTTCGGTTGGAAAGTGTGCATGGCTGGCTGCTTTATATCCGAAAGATGCTTTTCCTTATGCGACCTTCAATCCCCGCTTATAGACTTGCGGAGTTTGTCGATTTAAAAACTGCCATGATGTTCTGTGTGGCGCTGTTAGGGATGGGATTTATACAGCGCACGCTGGGGAATCGTTTACCGGGACAGAAATGGAAAGGCTCTCTGCCCGAAGCTGTATGGCTGTTGATGCTTCTGGTGCTGTGCGTGATCAGCCTGGCAGGCAATACCTATAATCCGTTTATCTATTTTCGGTTCTGAGGAGATGGTACTGATTGAAAAAAACATCCCGGATTGTTCTCGCAACAGGCTTCCTGTTGATCATCATGCTTCCCGGTTTCCTTTTTCAGTTCTTTGGGAATCCTGAGGAAAACACACGGGAAAAGAGAGAATTGGCGGTTTTCCCTGATTTGACGAAAACGCCTGTTTCCGAGATCCCCTCAAAACTGGAAGCCTATTATAATGATCATCTTCCTTTTCGCAGCGAGCTGGTTGCCACGTGTGCCAGGCTGGACTATGCGCTTGGTGCTTCTACGGAAGATGTTCTTGTGGGCAAACAGGGATGGCTTTTTTACAGGAAGAAATCAGATGGGGATCCTATGGGGTCATATATGGGGAGAGCTGTACTTTCGGAAACGGAAGTGGCGGCAATCGGCGAAACGCTGTGCGAATTTAACGATTACTTGGCAGATCAGGGCATTTCGCTGGTGGTGATGATTGCACCGAACAAGGAGCGGGTGTATAGTGAGTATCTGCCGGATGGATACGGCCAGCCGGCGGAAGTCTGT
>CAZMFY010000014.1:0-21687 GCA_964565635.1 uncultured Oscillospiraceae bacterium | reverse complement strand
AGTCCGGGCAGCAGCCGTCCTTCAGCTGCAGCTCCGTCCAGAAGCTCTCGCAGGGAGTGCAGTACCAGCCTTCGTACTGGGCCTTATAGATGTCCCCCTGGTCATACAGCTGCTTGAAGATCTTCTGCACCGCCTTCACGTGACGGTCGTCGGTGGTGCGGATGAAATCGTCATATTCGATATCCATCAGCTTCCACAGGTCCTTGATGCCCGCCACGATATGGTCCACATAGGCCTGGGGGGTCACGCCCTGGGCGACGGCCTTCTTCTCGATCTTCTGGCCGTGCTCGTCCGTGCCGGTCAGGAAGAAGACGTCGTATCCCGTCAGCTTCTTGAACCGGGCCATGGAGTCCGCCGCCGTGGAGCAGTAGGCGTGGCCGATATGCAGATTATCGGAGGGATAATAGATGGGCGTGGTAATATAAAAGGTTTTCTTTCCGTTGGTGTCCGTCATGATCCTTCACTCCTTCCGGGGATATAAAAGGGGCTGTTGCGACGCAACAGCCCACAGCGAAACAAATCCGATTACTGCGCTTCGGCCGCGGTCTCCACGGGATACACGGAAACCTGCTTCTTGTCGCGGCCCAGACGCTCGAACCGAACGATGCCCGTCTCCTTGGCGAAAAGGGTGTCGTCCTTGCCGATGCCCACATTCAGGCCGGGATGGATCTTGGTGCCCCGCTGCCGGACCAGGATATTTCCCGCCAGCGCCAGCTGGCCGTCCGCCCGCTTCGGGCCCAGACGCTTGGACTCGCTGTCCCGGCCGTTCCGGGTGGAGCCCATTCCCTTTTTATGCGCAAACAGCTGCAGATTCAGCTTCAACATGGTGATTTACCTCCGTTCTTTGATGTCAAATTTCACATATTCCGGATACGCTTCCTGCAGATCGGAAAGGCCCTGCCCCAGTGCCCCCATCAGGAGCTGCGCGCCGGAGGCCTTCTCGCCTTCCAGCCGGGGAAGGTCGAACTCCAGCATTCCGTCCTCCTCCCGCATGGTCGCAGGGATCACAAGACCCAGCTGGCTTTCCATCGCGTTCACGCAGGTGATGGACAGGATGGACACCGCCGCGCAGACGATGTCGCTGCCGGATTCGGCGTATCCGCTGTGCCCCTTCCCGCGGAACCCGGTATATCGGCCGTTCTTCCGATACAGGATCGTGGAGATCATTACGCGTTGATCGCGGTGATTTCCACCTTGGTGTAGGGCTGACGATGGCCCTGGGTCCGATGATAGTTCTTCTTGCTCTTGTACTTGTAAACCCGGATCTTTTCACCCTTCACCTGAGCGACGACCTTGCCTTCCACCTTCGCTCCGGCCAGAACGGGATTGCCGACCTTGACTTCGCCTTCGCCGCCGATCATCAGCACGTCGAAGGAAATCGCGGAATCCGCTTCCTGATTCACCTTGTCGATATAGATCACATCACCCTGGGAAACCCGATACTGCCGACCGCCTGCCGCGATAATCGCATACATGCTTCAGCACCTCCTAATACATACTCGCCGGGATCTCGAGGTTGCGCAGAGGCGCATTAAAAAAACCTCTCCCGAGCGGCTCACCGACAAAAGATATCATGAATTCCTTCTCCTGTCAAGGAAATCTTTCCCGTTTCCCATGAAAAAGGCCTTCCGGTTTCTATGGAAAACGGCTTTTTCGTTTCCATGAATCAGACTTTCCAGTTTCCATGAAAAAGACTTTCCAGTTTCCATGAAAAAAGGCGCGGGACGTTTCGCGTCCCGCGCCGGGGTTGTCATTCGGAAGGATGACTTTCCTTCAGGCTGTTTCAGGCCTTGGCTGCCTTCTTCTTTTTCCGGGCCCAGCGGATCAGCACGATGGCCAGCAGCAGGATCACTGCCGCGGCGATGCATCCGTCGACGGTGTAGAAGATCTTCTGCATGTTGCTCAGCCCGCCCTGGCTCGCGTCGGCCGCGGTGTAATATCCGCTGTTGCCGATAGTGTACAGGATGTTCTTGCAGGCCTGCCGCATGGCCTTCACCGCGGTGGCGCTCTTGTCCGACAGCACGTTGGTGGCCGCGGAGTTGAAGCCCAGCATCAGGTCGTTGCCGTTCCGGATGCCGTGGTCCGTGTACTGATAGCCGTAGGAGCCGTTATAGTCCGTTTCCACCATGCCGCGGAATCCCCACTCGTCCCGCAGCACCGTCTTCAGCAGCGCGCTGCAGGCGAAGGCGGGCTCGGTTCCCAGCCAGTTGAAGGCGGACATGGCCGCCAGGGCGTTTCCGGTATAATTCTTCACCGCCAGCTCGAAGGGCTTCAGGTAGATTTCCCGGAAGGACTGCTCCGTGGCATAGGTCAGCAGGAAGGAGCAGCGGTCGGTTTCCTGATCGTTGCCCGCATAGTGCTTGATGTAGGGATACAGGCCCTTGGTGCCGGCGCCGTTGATCTCCTGGGCCGCCATCAGACCGGCCAGCACGCCGTCTTCGGAATAATACTCGAAGTTCCGGCCCGCGAAGGCGCTGCGATGGGTGTTCATGGCCGGGCCGTACCAGCCGAAGTTCTTCGCGTCCGCGTATTCCTGACCCATGGAGGTACCGATCTCGTAGGCCAGGTTCTTGTTCCAGGTCTGGGCCATCAGGATTTCCGCCGGATAGGCGGTGCCGTAGTTGCCCGTGATGAAGTTGCTCAGGCCCGCGGGGCCGTCGCAGTCGGAGGTGGCCACCTTGCCCACGGAGGGGATTTCCGCCGTCTGCCAGCCGCCCACGTTGATCATGGTGGACATATCCTCGAAGCTCAGCTGATCCAGCAGCTTGTCCCAGTCGGGATCGTCATAGCTCTTGCCGGTCAGATCCTTCAGCAGCAGGCCGTTCTTGGCGCCGGTGGTGGGCATCGCGTCATCCGCGTTGTCGTACCGGGTGGGATCATAGCCCGCCACGGAGTATTCCTCCACCTTGGCCCGGGTGGCGTCGTCCATGATGTAATCGTCCGCTTCCAGATCCTTGCCGCAGGTGGCGTCATAGTTGGCAAAGCCGCCCGCCCGGGACAGAACCTCAAAGTCGCCCCGCATGAAATCCTGGAACTGGTTCACTGCGGTGATCTTGTCGCTCTCGCGGCCGGCCGTGCTGTAATCCACGTCCGCGTCCACCGTAAAGGTTTCGGTGGCCAGCACCGTATGGGAATCGGACCGGATGGAGATCACGTAGTCGCCGGCTTCCAGAATATATCCGCCGCCCTGGATCTTGATTCCCTCGGAATCATAGGAGGCCATGTCTTCCTTGTTCAGGGTAAAGTGGATGGTTTCGGAGGCGCCGGGGGCAAGCTCGCCGGTCTTTCCGAAGTCGATCAGGTTGACGGAGGCCTTCTCGATGCCGCCTTCGGTATAGGGGGGCGTGAAGTAAACTTCCACCACGTCCTTGCCGGCCACGGCGCCGGTATTGGTCACCTTCACATCGAAGGAAACGGTCTTGTCTTCCGCCTTGAAGTTCTCGATCGCCTGCTGGAAGGTGGTATAGCTCAGGCCGTATCCGAAGGGATACTTGACCTCCTCGTCATAGTTGATGGCGCCGACGTCGGAAGCGGTTTCATAGTACTTGTAACCGACATAGATGCCTTCCACATAGTTTACAAAGCCCATGCCGCCTTCATAGGCACCGTCCGCCGCGGCGATGGCCTGCTTCAGATCCTGCACGTTGGTGTAGGGGTTGGCGCCGAAGTTCTTGATGTAGGGGGTCTTCATCAGATCCCGTACGAAGGTGTCAACCGTCCGGCCGGAGGGGTTCACCGAGCCGTTCATGATTTTGCCCAGCGCGGTAAAGCCGGTGGCGCCGGCGCCGGGGGCCTGGATGACCGCCTTGATCTGGTCATATTCGTCCACCCAGTTCAGCTCCATGGTGTTGTTGGCGTTGATGACCACGATGACCTTGTCGAATTCCGAGCAGACCTTCTTGATCATGTCCTCTTCCGTATTGGACAGCTCCAGGTAGCTCTCGCCTTCGTCAAAATCGTCATAGGCGCCGTTGTTCTGGTAGGTTCCGTTCAGGTATCCGTATCCGCCGGGATTCACGGAAACTTCCGCCGCCTTGTTCCAGGTGCCGTGGATCACGGCATACATGTCGGTGGGCAGGTCGGCGCCTTCGCCGCCGGACCGGCCGATCACGATCACCGCCGTGTCGGAGAATTCCTTCGCGGCGTTCATCAGCGTGTCGTTATAGACGCCTACCGGGGGCTCCGGCAGCGTCCAGTCCTGAGTATACATGGCGATGGAGGGCCGGTTGGGCTGATATTCGTAATACATGTTGGACAGCCCGGTATTGACCTGGAATCCCGCATCCGCCAGGGACTGGAGGATGTTCACCGCGGTGGAGGCATCCGAGGAACCGGAGCCCGTTCCGCCGAAGAGGGGGTTGGTGGAAGCCCAGCCGAAGACGTTCAGCTTCGTGGAGGAATCCAGGGGCAGCAGCCCGTCGTTCTTCAGCAGGATCATGCCTTCCTCACCGGTCTTCTGAATCGTAGCCCGGCTCTGGGCCACGGTTTCCTCGGTGAGCTCCGCCTTGGAGGCGTTCAGGAAACCGGAAACATTGTTGTACATGGGTCCGAAGCAGATGGCGTTGGCGATGACCGTAATTGCGGTAATGCCGGCCAGTACGGAAACCCAGCGGACCACGTGGCGGTTGCCCTTTTTGGCCTTATGGGCCACGAACATCATGACGATCACCGCCAGCAGAATCGCCAGGATCGCCCACACATAGCCCTGAAGCTGGGTTAGATAGGATGTAAGGTCCGCCGCGCTCACGCCCATGGGCGTAAAGATCGGGGACAGAAGGTTTGTTAAGATTCCGATCATATTCTTCCTCTTTCCCGGCGCGCCTGCGGTGCGCCTGCGTATTTTTTCGGGAAAAAGCCCCGGGCCGGGCCGGGGACGCCTTTCTTGAGATCGGCGTCTCCGGGGTTCCGGCCGGGTCCTTTTCCCTGCCGCGTTTTTTCAGGGAACTGCGCGTTCCGGGTTCGAAGGGAGGCCCCCCCTTTTCCGCCGGACGCATCATGGATCAGGCCGCGGGCTCTTCAGCGGGTTCTTCCGCCGCGGGCTCTTCCGCAGGTTCTTCAGCCGCGGGTTCTTCCGCCGCGGGCTCTTCCGCAGGTTCTTCAGCCGCGGGTTCTTCCGCCGCTTCTTCCGTCTCGCCGGTGGCGGACAGCAGCTTGCTGCCGAAATCGAAGCTGGCGATCTTCGTCAGCGGTTCCGCGCTGTATTTTTCGGTGCGGGCATCGCTGATAACGCCGCTCCAATTCAGGCCGAAGGCGAAGTCATACTTGTTGCCATCGGCGTCCGTGTAGCATTCCATGTCTCTCGGCACGTCGTCCAGCTGGGCTTCCACCGCTTCCATGGAGGCGGGCTGCTGGAAGACCAGCAGGCCGGAGGGCTCCGTCTGGCCCAGGACGATCTTCGCCAGCACATCCGTCTTCTGCCCGTTATAGGAAACCAGAATCACGTCCGCCAGGGGTTCCGTCTCGGTCCAGACCATGCCGCGTTCCATAGATACGGAAACGATGACCGGCACGTCTCCCGCCACGGAAGCCGCGTACTGCAGGGCTTCCAGGTGGCCGTAGCTGGCATCCTCCGGAATGCTCACGCCCTTATAGGAACGGTTTTCCTTCACGCCGTCCACCAGCTCGCCGCCGATGGAAACCTCCCGGGCCGTATCCGCGGTATACGCCGGATACTGCAGGGACACGGGATAGTAGACTTCCGGTCCTTCCACGGGCCGCGGCGCGCCGAAGGCCGGCTGCAGATAGGAGCTGTAGGAGGGCGTATAGGCGCCCGTCATGCCTACCAGGATGTAATTGCAGGAGGCAATGTCTTCCGTGGAGGCCCGTTCAATGTCATCCTTCGTGTAAACGCCGCCCTCCCCGGAGGGATCCTTCAGCGTATCGGTCACCACATCAAAGTAAGCACTCAGGGCATCGATATTCAGGCCCGGCGCCCAGGAAGGCGTTCCGGGGTTGATGCCGAACATCCAGTTGGCGGCAAAGCCGGTGCTGTAAACATAGGGCACATACACCTTCGGCTTCGCGGCCGCTTCACCTTCCGCCGCCTTGATGGTGCCGTCGTTCTTCAGCATGACCACGGACTTCTCCTGGGTGGACAGGCCGTAGGCTTTGGCGCTGTCGCTGAAGACGATGCTGTCCGCGTAGGCGGAATCGTTATAGGGCTGGTCAAACATGTTCAGGTTCATCATCACGAGGATGTAGTTGTAAGCCGCCTTGGAGCAGATCTCATCCGCCTGCTTGCGGCCCACCTGCTTCACCAGCAGCTGATAGCCTTCCTCGATGTTGGCGGTGTCGCCGTAGCCGCCGAAGAGGTTCATTCCCCGCTGCAGGCCCAGGCAGATCCGCTCCGGTTCCGTCATTTCTTCCGTGCCCCACAGGCCGCCGGTCTTGGTGCCCAGGCCGCCCAGCACGCCCCAGTCGGTGATCTTCAGGCTGTCATAGCCGTATTCCTCCAGCAGGCCGTACATGAAGGGATTGTATCCGCCAGACCATTCTCCGCCGAAGGGATTGCCGTCCGCGTCCAGGTTGATGGCGTATTCCGTCATGATGCCGGAGGAGCCGGTCTTCCCGGGGAGCTTGAAGACGCCGTCGAAATAGGTGATCAAATGGGCTTCCAGGTTCTTGCCCGGGAACACCGCGTAACGGCCGCTGTAGCTGTGGTCGTCCCGGCCGCCCTCGGTGGAGCCGGCGCCGCAGTAGTGCTTCGTGAAGCAGTAGACGGATTCATCGCCCCAGCCCAGATCCTCGCCGGATTCGCTGTAGGTAGACTGCAGGGCGTTGACATAAGCCGTCGCGATGTCCAGCGTCAGCTGCGGATCCTCGCCGTAGGTGCCGCCCGCCCGGCTCATGACCGGGGACGCGATATCCACCTGCGGGCCCAGCAGCGCGGTTACGCCCACCGCGCGGTACTGCTTCGCGGTCTCCCGTCCGATGGCCGCCGCCAGCTCCGGATCCATGGTGGAGGCCAGAGACAGGGTTTCGATCAGGCCGGAAATGTTCATCGGGTCAATGGAAATCATGGCCGGAATGCCGTAATAGCAGCTCTCCGCCACTTCCTGCAGGGCATTGGTCCACTTGGCATGGACGCCGCCGCCGTTGGCAACGGCCCGGGTCACGCCGCCGCGGCCGCCGGCCCGCAGATAGGTCGCGGAGGCATCGTCCGCCGCCAGGGGTTCCGTGGTGAAGGGTCCGTTCCAGCCGCCGTGGGCCAGGATCACGGCCCGCTCCGCCCCGTGCATCAGGGCAACCAGGTCTTCCGCCCGCTCTTCGGCAGTCTTCCGCCAGTCTTCGTAGGCGTCCAGCCAGCCGTTCTGGTTCAGATCCTTGAAGGCGAATCCATCCTCTTCGATGATCCTGACCCCGGAATTCTGGGACAGGCCCAGGGTCTTGCCGCCTTCGTTGTCGATGCGGATCCAGCCGTCGGCCGTCACGGTCACCGTGTACTTCGCGCCTTCGCCAGGCACGGGCACGTAGGCTTCCACGGGTTCCGGCGTAGCCGCCGGGGCCGCGGCTTCGGCCGCGTTGCTCTTATACGGATCGTTGTTCTTGTACGGATCGTTGGATGCCGAATCGCTCTTATAGGGATCGTTATTCTTATAGGGATCGTTGTTCGTATAGGGATCGTTGGCCGCCGAGTCCACCATGGCCGGCGCTTCCGTGACCCGTGCGGCGGCATCGCCTTCCGGGATCACCAGCTTGTAGGGGCTGTCGGCCGGGTTGGCGGACAGTACGATCTTGTTGGTATCCGCGCTGCCGGTCTCCTTCGGGGCAGCCGCCTGCTGGCTGCTGCATCCCGCCAGCGTCAACCCAAGGGTCAGCACCAGCAGGAGAGACAAAAAAGTTCTTGCCGTCTTCCAGTGATTATGCATACCTTTCCCTCCATGAATATAGTAAATGGGACGATGGCATCATTCTATCGTTTTTCTCCCTATATGGCAATACAAAAAAATACTTAACAATTCCTTAACCGTTTATTCTTTTTTGTCTCCGCGTCCCCGTTGATCAGCCCGCCCTGCCCCTTCACGGCCCGAAGATTCCGCGGAAGCTGATTTCCGCGGCGGCCGGATCCATATTGCACCGGAGCCGGTACAGGCGTACCTGCATCCGCTCCAGCATCCGCAGGGTTCTTCTGACGGCCTCCGCCTCCCGGGGCCGGTAGGTCTGAACCAGCAGCGCCGGCAGCGCTTCGCCTTTTCCGATTTCCCGGATCCGGTTTTCCGGACCACGCTCCAGCAGGCAGACGGCCTCCAGCGGCGCGGAAATGTTGGCGCTCAGATGGTGCTTCCCGTCCCAGGGGGTTCCGAATACGGCCGCCTGCCCCGACGCCTCCACCCGGATCAGGGGCTTGTCGTCGTTGATCATTTTCGCCCGGGCTCCCAGCATCTCCCGCCAGAGCCGGGCATGGGTGCTTTTCCCCGTCCCGCTGGGGGCCGTGAAGATCACCCCCCTGCCGTCCGCCGCGACGGCGGACCCATGAAAGAGGAAGGCATCATAGGCGGGCATGGTCTCCGCGATCTTTCTACAGACGGCCAGGGTTTCCAGATAATCCTCCACATAGCCGGGCCCGTCCGCCCGGGCCCGTTCCGCGGCGATCTCCTCCGCCCCGGTCTCCACGCTGAAATCCGGGGTTCCTTCCGCCCGGTAATCGGCGCACTGTTCATGCACCAGGGAATACAGGGAACGGATGCGGACCCGCTGACCCGCAAAGGCATAGATTCCTTCCATTCGGGCGTTCCTCCCTTTTTCGTTATGCTGCTGTTCATTATTCTTTCCGAAGGAGAACAAATCCTGCCGTCTCCCCTGCGGCCCGGCGGTTTTCCCGGGCGCCCCTTACCCTCCCGGACGCATGGCGCCCGGGCGCCCCGAACGCCGCAAATACTTGTCAGGAGGGGGATTCCGGCGTATAATGAGCTTCATCTATATGTTCGCATTTTTCTGTTAGCGCCCTTCGGGGCATCTCTTGAAGGAAAGCGGAGGTCAGAAACCATGGATGAGTCCAGAAAACCCCGTTCCCGGGAAAAAAAGGTTGTAACGGAAGGCAAAGGCGTTGAAAAGAAAGGCGAAGGCCTGGGGACCGGCCCCCTGAATAATACGGGGAGCTATGCGGACCGCCGGGAGCAGGCCGGCGCCGCCCGGACCGCTCAGCCTTCCCCTTTTGCCCAGACCCGTCCGCAGCAGACGGAAAGCGGACGGACAGCCCGTCCGACGGCGCCCAATAGCCAGTCCAGGCCTCAGCAGACCTCCTTCGGCCAGTCCAGGCCCCAGCAGACCGGTTCTTCCCGGCCGGCCCAGCAGGCGCCCTTCGGCCAGTCCCGGCCCCAGCAGACCGGTTCCTCCCGGGCTTCTCAGCAGACGCCCTATACCCGGCCCCGGCCGCAGCAGACCGGAGGCGGCCGGGCCGCAGGCGGCGCCGGCGGCAGTTCCACCCCGACCCGCGGCGCGACCCGGGGCGGCGGCGGAAAGCTGCTCCTGATCATCCTGGCGGTGGTCGCCCTGCTGGGAGGCGGCGGCGGCCTCAGCGGCCTGTTCGGCAGCCTGCTGGGCGGAGGCGACAGTGATGTTTCCTCCGTGCTGGACGCGGTCACCTCCGGAAATTCCTACAGCAGCTCTACCTCCGGAAATACCTACAGCAGCTCTACCTCCGGAAATACCTACAGCGGCTCTTCCTCCGGAACCGGCGCGGGTTCCCTGCAGTCCGGCTCCGTCCTGGAAGGCACCGGCGCCCAGAGCGTGGGCAGCGATATGTTCAGCTCCCTGACTGGATCCTCGGACGGCTCCGGGCTGACGGATCTGCTCAGCGCCTTCCTGGGATCCAGCTCCGGCTCCGTTTACGATTTTAACGGGGATTTCTCCTCCCTCTTCGGCGGGGCCGCCGGCAATCCGTATACGGGTGCCTCCTCCGGAACCACCGGCACGGCCCTGCCCACAGGGGCCGCCGGGGTCAGCAGCACCGCCGCGGGCGGCAGCGCCTCCGCGCCGGATACCACCGTCTCCTCCAAGGCCCGGGAAAAGTTTACCACCATCCGGGGAAATAAAAGGGACACGGTCACGCTGCTGGTCTATCTCTGCGGCACGGATCTGGAAAGCCAGAGCGGCATGGGAACCTCGGATCTGAAAGAGATGACCCAGGCCACCCTGGGAAAGAACATCAATCTGATCGTCTATACCGGCGGCTGCCGCCGGTGGCGGAACAATGTCGTTTCCAGCTCCGTGAACCAGATTTATCAGATTCAGGACGGAAAGCTCTACTGCCTGGAGAAGAATCTGGGCTCTGCCGCCATGACGGATCCCGGAACCCTGACCTCCTTCATCAGATACGGCGCGGAAAACTTCCCCGCCAACCGGATGTGCCTGATCCTCTGGGACCACGGCGGCGGATCCGTTTCCGGCTACGGCTATGACGAAAAGTACGGCTCCGGCCGCTCCATGTCCCTGGCGGGCATCAACACCGCCCTGAAGAACGCCGGCCAGAAGTTCGATTTCATCGGCTTTGACGCCTGCCTCATGGCCACGGTGGAAAACGGACTGATGCTGAGCCAGTACGCGGATTACATGATCGCCAGCGAGGAGACCGAGCCCGGCGTGGGCTGGTATTATACGAACTGGCTGACAAAGCTGGGCAGCAATCCCAGCCTTCCCACGGTGGAAATCGGCAAGATGATCGCCGACGATTTTGTCAGCGTCTGCGCTCAGCAGTGCCGGGGTCAGGGAACCACCCTGTCCGTCGTGGATCTGACGGAGCTGCAGGCCACCGTTCCCTCCGCCCTGAGCGCCTTCAGCAAGGATACCAGCCAGCTGATTCAGAATAAGGAATATAAAACTGTTTCCTCCGCCCGCAGCCGCACCAGGGAATTTGCCCAGAGCACCCGCATCGACCAGATCGATCTGGCGCATTTTGCCGGCAACCTGGGATCCGCGGAAGGCCGGTCCCTGGTCAGCGTCCTGAAAAGCGCGGTAAAATACAACCGCACCGGCGGCGGTATGACCAACGCCAACGGGCTGAGCATCTATTTCCCCTACAAGACCGTAGGCAAGGTGTCCCAGATGGTCAATACCTACGAGGCCATCGGCATGGACGCGGAATATGCCCGCTGCATCCAGGAGTTTGCTTCTCTGGAAATGAGCGGCCAGGTTTCCGCCGGCACCTCCCTGGGCGGTTACAGCAGCCAGAGCATCGGCTCCTCCTCCCTGCTCAGCAGCCTGCTGGGCACCGGCAGCTATACCGGCGGCATCTCCTCCGATCCCTCGGACATGGCGGATCTGCTAGGCGGCCTCTTCGGCGGCGGCAGCTCCTCCGGCGGTTACACCGGCGGTTACACGGGCGGTTACTCCGGCGGATACGGGGATCTGTTCAGCTTCTTCGGCGGCCGGAGCCTGACCGCCACGCAGGCCGCGGAATATCTGGCGGAAAACCACCTGGACGCCTCCGCGCTGGTGTGGAACGGGAACCGGATCGCCCTGTCTCCGGATCAGTGGGATCAGGTAGAGAGCCTGGCGAAGAACCTGTTCGTGGATGACGGCGCCGGTTACATCGATCTGGGCATGGATGCCGAGTTCACCCTGGAGGGGGACGCGCTGATCGACGATTTTGACGGAACCGCCCTGTCCATCGACGGGCAGCCTATCGCCTATTACTATATGAACACGGTGGACGACGGGGAGAACTACGTCATCAACGGATACACCCCTGCCCTGCTCAACGGCCAGCGGGTCAATCTGATGATCCTCTTCGACAACGATAACCCCTACGGGGTCATCAGCGGCGCCCTGCCGGTCTATCCGGGCGGTGAAACCGAAACGGTGGCCAAGAACCTGATTCAGGTGGGCGAAGGGGATGTGCTCCAGTTCCTCTGCGACTATTACGATTACAAAGGAAATTATCAGGACAGCTACGCGCTGGGAGATCCGCTGACCCTGGGTGCGGAGACGGAGATCGCCAACACCCCCGTGGGCCGTCACCCGGTCCGGGTCACCTACTGCTTTACCGACTATTATCAGCAGCGGTACTGGACCCCCGCCAGGGTCTATCAGCCGGAGGGATAAGACCTTCATAAGGGAGAAAACATGCATCATAAACAGGCTACCCGGGATATGACGGAAGGATCCATCCCGGGCCATCTCATCGCCTTTTCCCTTCCGCTCATGGTAGGGAATCTGTTTCAGATGCTTTACAACACGGTGGATTCCATCGTTGTGGGGCAGTACGTCAGCAAGGAAGCCCTGGCCGCCGTGAATTCCACCACCACCATCATTAACATGCTGGTGTTCTTCTTCAACGGATTCTCCGTGGGGTGCGGCGTGGTCATTGCCCGGTATTTCGGCGCGAAGGATCACCGGCAGCTGCACCGGGCCATCGAAACGGCCATGTCCATGACCTTCCTTTTCTGCGTGCTTTTTACCATCATCGGCCTGTTCAGCGTCCGGCCCATGCTGAACCTCATGTCGACGCCGGAAGACGTCATGCAGGACGCGGTCACTTATCTGACCATCTATTTCACCGGTTTCACGGGGCTGCTGATCTATAATATGGGAAGCGGGATTCTCCGGGCCGTGGGAGATACCTCCCATCCGCTGATGTTCCTGATTCTCACGAGCCTGCTGAACATCGCCCTGGATCTGCTTTTCGTCCTGGTGTTCCAAATGGGCATCGCCGGAGTCGCCTGGGCCACCGTGCTTTCCATGCTGATCTCCGCCGGGCTGACGCTTCTGCTGCTGGTCCGTTCCCGGGACGTCTACCGATTCTCCTTCCGGGATCTCTGCCTCGACGGAATCCTGCTCCGCCAGATCTTCACCGTGGCGCTGCCCGCCGCGATTCAGTCCGTCATCACCGCTTTCTCCAATACCTTCGTGCAGGCGTATATCAACTTCTTCGGCTCCGACTGCATGGCCGGATGGGGCTGCTATAACAAGCTGGACCAGTTTATCATGCTTCCCATGTCCAGCGTCGCCATGGCGGCCACCACCTTCGTCAGCCAGAATATCGGCGCCGGGCGGAAAAAGCGCGCGAAGCAGGGAACCTTCCACGCGATCCTGATTTCCTGCACCATCACCCTGACCGTGGCCGTCCTCCTGTTCATTTTCGCCGGGCAGGCCATGCGCCTGTTTACCAGGGAGCAGTCCGTCATCGATTTCGGCGTCCTCTTCGTGCGGGCCAATTCCTTCTTCCTGCTGTTCAACGCCTTTAACCATGTGATGGCCGGCGCCCTTCGGGGGCAGGGAGATTCCAGGGGCCCCATGATCGTCATGCTGACTTCCTTTGTAGCCATCCGTCAGGTCTATCTCTTTCTCGTCACCCGGTATGTGGCCAACACCCCCTTCCTGGTGGGCTTCGGCTATCCGGTGGGATGGATGTGCTGCTTCGTGCTGGAGCTCCTCTATTATCACCGCCGCGGCCGGCTTGATCCCGCCCCGGCGGAGGCTGCCTGACCGGGATCCCGGAAAGCCGGAAGAGAACCTTCAGCCTTTTCTTTCCCCGCAGCGGAAAAAGCGCCCGGAGCCGCGATGATCACGGCCCAGGCGCTGTTTTTGTTTTCAGAAGCGGATTCCCTGTCAGAAAGTTTTTTCCGTTTTCAGAAGTTTTTTCCGTTCCAGCCCCAGTCGCTGACCGGGTGATAGGTCACATAAACCGCGCTGCCCGGAATTCCCAGCTTCGCGCTCAGCAGATCGCAGATCTGTCCGGTCAGTTTGTCGTAGGACTCCTTCGGGGCCTCCCCGTACAGGCTGACCGCCACATACGCCCCCTTCTCCAGCTTCCGGCCGCCCAGCCACAGGTCGTAGGCATCCTCGATCCCCACCATCAGGTAGGTTTCGGTTTTATGCAGGGTGGTGATCAGTTTTCCGAGTTCGGACTTGATCTCTTCCTTCTGCCGGTCCGTGATCTTCTCCGTTACCTTCGTATCAATAAACGGCATGGCGCTTCCTCCTTATGAATTCTTCCGTTCTTCCCTTTGTGATTTCCGTTTCTCCGCCTGTCAGATCATGACCAGCAGCACGTTCAGGCCCAGAATATGCTGATAGCTCATGCTCCGGGACATTCCCGCCGCAAGCCGCAGGCCGATGTTATGGGTTTTGTCGTCGGGATCAAACAGCTTCGCCGCCTCCTCCGGATTGAAGGCCCGGCAGTCGTCCTTCAGGCTCAGCCTGAGCGTTCCCTTCACGCTGGAAACGCGAATATCGATGCAGTGCTTCTTTCCGTCGCTGAAGCCGTGCCGTACGATGTTCCCGGCCAGCTCCTCCACGCACAGGGCCGCGCAGTTTCCCTGCCTCTTTCCGATGCCCCGGGCGGCGCAGAAGTCCGTCACCCGGGTGGACACATTGATGACCTCAGCCATGCTGTGAATGGAAATATCCAGCCGCTGATCCTCCGGCACCCCGAAATCATCGGGAAAGCACATCATCTCCCGCAGGGAGCAGGATAGAAAGATCTTCCCGTCAGGCCGATCACCAGCATGCTCAGCCCCATCACCCCGTAGGCCAGCAGCTGGTTTCCCCAGCGGTCCACGCCGAACTCCGCCCAGATGGCCACGCCCACCGCCGCGAAGATCACGATCCAGCCCAGGGCCGTCTTCCAGCCCTCCCCGGGGGTCTTTTTCCCCCGAAGGCACCAGCGGAAGATGGTCCAGACCGCCAGGATGATCGCATACACCTGCTGGATATGGACGAAATGCTCCACCATGTGTCCGTCCGCCCGCAGGGATTCCAGGATCACCTGGCTCAGCCCGAAGAGCAGCAGAAAAATCTCCTGGAGCCTTCCCGCCGGCCGCTCCTTCCGGGACAGCACCAGCACGACCGTCAGCAGGATCAGCGCCGCCGCGGCTTCATACAGATACACCGGATGAACATAGTCCCCGTACAGCTCCGGACAGAGGCCCGTGGAGATCAGCCAGGAGGAGGTCACATAGCGGCCCAGGCCGATCCCCGTGCCCTGCTCCGACAGCCGTTCCACGATCACCGCCGCGGGGATTCCGAAGGCCAGGGCGTCCCGCAGGCTTCCCTTCCCGACTCCCGTCCATCTTTCCGCCGCCATGGCTCCCAGCAGCGCGCCCACGATCCCGCCGATCAGGGAATATCCGCCCTCCCAGAACCGGAATCCCGCCAGCGGGTCCCGCCCCGTATTCAGGTCAAATATTCCTTCCAGCAGGATCATGATCCAGTCCGCCAGCGCGTAGAACAGCCTGGCCGTCACAAAGCAGCCCACCGTGACGCACAGGCACAGCCGGATCCAGGTTCCGTATCCCATGCCCTTCCGGCGCATCCACAGGCCGCTGACCAGGAGCCCCGTCAGCAGCGCGATTGCGCAGCAGAGCCCGAAACGGGTCAGGGGCTGTCCGCTCAGCATCATCAGTACCGAAGATTCCATCTTTTCCCTTTACCGTCCTGTCTCCTCAATTCCCGTGCCGCCGCGGCCAAACAGCGCTTTCCGCTGTCGTTCCGTTTGCTCTTTTCTGCCCCGCTGCGGCAAAGCAGTTCTTTTCTTCGCCTGCCCGCTTTCCCGCTTACTGTACGGCCGTGGCAAAATAGATGATGTCCGAAACCGACCGCTCTTCCTTTTCCGTCTTATCGGAATAGTTGCTCCCGTGGAAATACATCAGGGCGCTGTTGCCTCCGTCCAGGTTATAGGCCTGGACGCAGCCCAGATCGGCCATAAATTGGGCCAGCTCTTCCCCGGTCGCCCCTTCGTCTCCGGAGCGGTCATGGTGGGTTACCGTGTCCACCACCACCAGCACATATTCCAGCGGGCCCATCTGGCCGATGGCGCAGCGGGGATTCCGATGGCTCAGGGCGCCGGAATAGGATTCCGGAATCTCCTGCTTTTCCCCGTCCAGCACCAGCGCCGGGCCCCATTCGAAAACGTTGATCAGGGTATGCTCGGAAACCAGCGCCTTCAGCTGCTCCGTGAAGTTCTCGTTGACCTTCGTCTTTTTATCGTAGGCGTTCCGCTTCCGCACCAGAATATGGAAATCGCCGTTTTCATCGATACACAGCAGATCCCGGGTGTCGTAAGGGGTTTTCCGCTTTTCGATCACTTCCCCCTGGCGGACGATGTATCCGCCCTTGTCCGATCCGTAATAGTCTCCTCCGATGGCCACCACCGCGTTGGATTTTTTCGCCATGGTGGAGATCAGCTGATTCCGGTTTTTCGCGCTGACCTGGGTCCGCAGCTGGGAAGGATCGGCGATCTTCACGTACGCCACGTTGTAGATGGCCGTGTCGATGGTCACCCGCTCCATCCGGACGTTGATGCTCTCGTCCTCATAGCCGTCCTCGGTGAAGTTTTCCTCCTTCGGCACCGGGCCCGCGGAAAAATCGATGGGCAGGGAAAAAGCCGCGGGCGCGGCCGCTTCCGCCTCATCCTCCAGGATCACCTCTTCCTCCGGCGCCTCTGCCAGGCCGGAGGTCATCATCAGCATCACGCACAGCATTCCGCAAATCAGTTTCATCCACCGTTTCATTCTTCTTTTCCATCCTCCATACGCGATCGCAGGAAATTGAACCCGGCCTCAGGTTTTTTCTCCCTCTCCCGCGTTTCTTCTCTTATGGCTCTTTCTCCGGCCTCCCGCGCCGGGTCAGGCTCCTGATCACAGGAAATCGAACTCGTCCCCGGAGTCCTCTTCGGTCTCCTGCGTTTCTTCCGGGCCGCTCTCCAGCACCCCGGCGCTGGGAACAGCCAGCGCGAAGCCAAAGAGCAGGATCGCAGCCAGCAGGGTCAGCAACAGGTTTTTCCAGCCGCTGTTCCGCTCCCGATCGCCCATGCGCTCATCCCCCTTTCGTCCGCGCTCATTGTAGCACACCGCCCGGGGAAAGGCAATTTCTTTCCCTGGCCGAAAATGGATTCAAAGGGCTGCGGGCCGGGATGAACGCTTCCCCGCCGGCCCGCGGCCCCCGGAATCAAAAAGCACTGCCCCGTCCCCAGGACAGTGCCCTGTCTTCATTTGTTTACTGGCTGATGGTTTCCCCCGTCAGCGATTTCCAGAAGGACCGAATGGTCTGCTGGTTGGCTACGCCATACTTGGGATCGTTCTGCTCCGCTTCGCTCATGGTCCGCAGGAAATGAACGCACAGATGTCCGTTGAAGTTGTTGTCCTTGACCGAGCCCGACAGATGGGGCATGTCATGGGTCGCCCCGATGGTCCAGCTGCCGCTGGGAAGCCGCACATAAACCGCTTTCTGGCTCCAGGTGTTCACCCCGCCGAAGGCCTTCAGCATGCTCGCCGTATCCTCCGCGGTAGCCGGCTCCGCGTCGCAGTGCCTGCCGCAGGAATAGATCCGCAGATTCCATCCCTGTCCGGAGGAGGGCTCGTAGATGTACAGCGTCTGGCCGGAGCGCAGCGTGGGCTTGATATCGTTATACCAGTGCAGCAGCTTGACCTGGCTGCCGGAGGGGCCGGAAGCCGTCCGGCTGGAGGAGGCATCGGAAGCAGAGCTCTGGCTGGAAGCGGCCGCCGTTCCGGAGGATCCCCCGCCCGACGCGGTGCTCGCCGCCGCCTTGGCCCCCGCGCTTTCCAGGGATGTCAGGGTCTTTTTGCCGGCCAGTCCGTCCGCCGTCAGTCCGGCTGCCCGCTGATACGCGGTCACGGCCGCCAATGTCAGCTTCCCGAATTTTCCGTCCGCGCTGCCCTTCAGGTATCCCAGGGAGATCAGCCGCTGCTGGAGAACCTTTACCCGGCTGCCCGTGCTCCCCTGCCGCAGGGTGGCATAATTTCCGCCGAACAGCCCCGAGGCCGAAGCGGTGCCGGCGGCCGTAGAAGCGGAAGCCGCCGTATTGGAGGCCGTGCTGGAAGCCGTTCCCGATGAAGCCGTACTGGAAGAGGTCCCGGCGGAA
Organism: uncultured Oscillospiraceae bacterium; assembly: GCA_964565635.1. Taxonomy (GTDB): domain Bacteria; phylum Bacillota; class Clostridia; order Christensenellales; family Aristaeellaceae; genus Aristaeella. The sequence goes on along the minus strand of CAZMFY010000014.1, from coordinate 3,866 downwards.
GTCCCGACGGTCCCGGCTTTCTGATATACCAGCGCTTGGGTTTTGGCGCCCGCCACGCCGTCCGCCTTCAGGCCGTACTTTTTCTGAAACTTTTTGACCGCCAGCTCCGTATGGGTCCCGTAAATCCCGTCCGGCGTCCCGCCCAGGAACCCCAGCGAAATCAGCGCCGTCTGCAGCTGCCTGACCTCCTCGCTGCGCACGCCGGAATACAGGGTGCCCTGCTGATAGGCCAGCGCCCCGGTCTGCAGGCTGAATGCCAGCATCATCACCGTCAAAAGGCTCAGGAGCCTCTTTCTCATCTGCTTCACCTCCCCGGGTCATCCGCCGTTTTTCCGTCACGGCCCTCCGGCCTTCTTTACGGCACCCTCCCGGTTTTTCTCGCGGATATGAAGGCAGTATAACATAATGTTTCGATTTTGTAAAATTCCAGTCTCAGATTTGTGTCGTATTCCTTAACGGTTTGTGCGTTCCGACTTTCTCAGCACCCCCGTCCGGCCGCTTCCCATCAGGGCCGTTCATCGCGCTCCGGCCGGATTGTAAGGTTCCGCCCGGGGCTCCCTGATTCAGTGGCGCACAGCGGGCTTTCGGGCATAAAAAAAGGGCACCGCCTGCTGTTTTGGCGGTGCCCTTCCTTTCAGTCAACGCTTATGCCGTTTCAGGCCCCGGAGCCGGAATGCGCCAGCCCCTTCGGCAGCAAACCCTTATCCTTCAATCAGGATGGTCTTCTTCTCTTCGACCTTCTTCGCGTCCTTCTTCGGGATGCTCAGCCGAAGCACGCCGTCCTCGAAGCGGGCCTTCACGTCCTCTTCCGTCACATGATCCCCCACATAGAAGCTGCGGCTCATGCTGCCCGCGTAGCGCTCCTGACGAAGCAGCTTTCCGTTCTTGTCCTCGTCCTTCTTCTCCAGGGACTTATTGGTGGAAACGGTCAGCGTGCCCTGATGCAGCTCCAGCAAGATCTCGTCCTTCTTGAAGCCCGGCAGATCCATGTCGATTTCATAGCCGGTGTCCGTCTCCCGGACATCCGTCTTCATCAGGTGCTCCGCGTGCTTGCCGTACAGCTCCTGCTCCGGCCAGCGCATGCCGCGGAAAAAGTCCCGGTCAAAGTCATGAAACACATCCATCAGATTTTCACCAAACAGGGTAGGAAGATAAGTACTCATATCGCAAACCTCCGTTCAATCACTCATCTTGGGGGGGATGGTGTCCATCCGCCCTGTCCCTCTCGGAACAATTGTCATTATACTTAAAGGTCAAAGTAAGTCAAATAGTGTGAAGGTCAAAAATAGTCAAATTTATTGTGCTTGTCTTCCTTTTCCACATAATTCTCTGTTTTTCTAATTATTTCTCCATTTTTCACTGTATATGGAAGTTTTGAAATACTGGCAAAAGGGAATGAACTCAACGGTCATTTTTCCGTAAAAGGCCGCATATGCCACCTTTTTGGTAAAAGAGTGGCATATCCTCGCCTGTCCCCTGTAAAGAAAGGTCCTCCGATGGAACAGATCGCTCTCCAGCAGTATGCGCATATCCCCCTGATCCTTTATGGGGAAAGGGCTTTGGAAGCAGAGCCTCCGCCGGATTTTGCATTTCCGCCGAATCTATGGTAAAATCCCCCATCCGATGAAAGCGCCGGAAACCGGAGGCGGCTTTCCTGGAAATCAAATGCATAATTCGCAAGAAGGAGGCAATCAGACATGTCGAAAAGAAACTATGCCGAAATTACCCCCGAGCTGCGGCATTACGCGGAGCTCTGCGGTCAGAATGTGATTGACCGGGAACTGTATGAAAAATTTAAAGTCAACCGCGGCCTGCGGGATCTGAACGGCAAGGGAATTCTGACGGGTCTGACGGAGATCAGCGAGGTCAACGGAACCGGTCCCGCCGGAGAGCCCATGGAAGGCCAGCTGTTCTATCGGGGATATTCCATCAACGATCTGATCCGCGGCGCCGTGAGCGAGCAGCGCTTCGGATTCGAGGAAGTTGTCTATCTGCTGCTGATCGGGCGGCTCCCTACCCTGCCGGAGCTGAAGGAATTCAAGGCGGTGCTGAGCAGCTACCGCTCCCTTCCCAGCAGCTTCGTCCGGGATATCATCATGAAGGCGCCTTCCAGCAACATGATGAACTCCATGGCCCGCTCGGTGCTGACCTATTACAGCTACGACCCCAAAGCGGAGCAGACGGATCTGGAAAATGTGCTGCGCCAGTGCATCCAGCTCATCGCCATGTTCCCGCAGCTGGCGGTATACAGCTATCAGGCCTACGCCTATTATCTCAGCGACAGCACCAGCTTCTTCTTCCATGACGCGGAGCCGTCCCTGTCCACCGCCGAGAACATTCTCTATATGCTCCGGCAGGACGGCTGCTATACCCGCACGGAAGCCCTGGCCCTGGATACCGCCCTCATCGTCCACGCGGAGCACGGCGGCGGTAATAACTCCACCTTTACCACCCACGTGGTGACTTCTTCCGGCACGGATACCTACGCCGCCATCAGCGCCGCCCTGGGCTCCCTGAAGGGCCCGAAACACGGCGGCGCCAATATCAAGGTGTGCCGCATGTTTGAGGAAATCAAGCGGGAGGTCCGTGACTGGACGGACCAGGAGGAGGTCTCCCGGTATCTGCAGAAGATCCTTCATAAGGAAGCCTTTGACCGGTCCGGCCTGATCTACGGTGTCGGCCACGCGATCTATTCCCTGTCCGATCCCCGGGCGAAGGTGTTCAAGGCCTTCGTGAAAAACCTGGCGGCGGAAAAAGGCCGGGAAAAGGAATTCGCGCTGTATGAAACGGTGGAGCGGCTGGCTCCGGAAATCATCTCCGGCGAGCGGAAGATGTATAAGGGCGTCTGTGCCAATGTGGACTTCTATTCCGGCTTTGCCTATCAGATGCTGAATATTCCCGAGGAGCTTTTCACCCCCCTCTTTGCCATCGCCCGGATCGCCGGCTGGTCCGCCCACCGGATGGAGGAGTTGATCAACGGCAACCGGATCATCCGCCCGGCTTATATGGCCGTCCGGGAAAATCAGCCCTACGTGCCGCTGCGGCTGCGGGGATAAGCGGAGCATTCCTCCGGGCCGCCAGGTCTGGGAAAAAGCATAAAACTGTCAGGGAAAAAGCCTTGACAGTTTTTTCAGTTTGTGTATAATACCGGGTTGTCAGGGTTTCCGGCCTGACAGAGGAGGCGGAGCAGTTGTCCCGGGAGGATCTGGAAAAGAAGGTGGATCTGGCCTTCCTGGCCGATTTTTACGGGGGGCTGCTGACGGAGAATCAGCGTCAGATCCTGTCTCTTCACTGCGAGGAGGATCTTTCCCTGGCGGAGATCGCGCAGGAAACCGGCATCTCCCGTCAGGCGGTGCACGAAAGCCTCTCCCGGGCCGCGTCCCGGCTGGAGGAGCTGGAAAGCATTCTGGGAGTAGCCCGCCGGTTTAATCGGATGGAAAGCGGGCTGAGCGGCGCGCTGGATGCGCTGCGCGCAAAGGAATACGCCCGGGCCGAGCAGATTCTGGAAGCCTTGCTCCGCCTGGATCAGGAGGAAAAAGATGGCCTTTGAAGGCTTAAGCGAAAAGCTGCAGAACGCCCTGAAAAAAATGACGGGCAAGGGAAAGCTCTCCGAGCAGGCCGTGAAGGAAGGCATGCGGGAGGTGCGGATGGCCCTGCTGGAGGCGGACGTGAACTACGCCGTCGCCAAGGATTTCATCAAAAAGGTTACGGAGCGCTGCGTCGGCCAGGAGGTGCTTTCCTCCCTGACGCCTTCCCAGCAGGTCATCAAAGTCGTGCAGGAAGAGATGACCGAGCTGAAGGCCTCCACCAACGCCCGGCTGGTCTGGTCCTCCTCCGTGCCCTCCGTCATCATGCTCTGCGGTCTG
>CAZMFY010000013.1:0-21818 GCA_964565635.1 uncultured Oscillospiraceae bacterium | reverse complement strand
ACGGTCTACAACCACGCGGATTACCGGCTGGTGTCCGCCCGGGTGCTGAAGGAATTTGCCGGCTTCCGGGAGGTGAACATCTTCTTGCGGGGCATGTTTCCGCTGGTAGGGTTTAAATCCACGTCCGTCTATTATGAACGCCATGAGCGGCTGGCGGGGAAGAGTCATTATCCTCTGCGGAAGATGCTGGCCCTGGCTTTTGACGGGATTACCAGCCTGTCGGTGAAGCCCATCCGGATCATTACCGGACTGGGGCTTATCATCTCCCTGGTGTCCTTCCTGCTGATTCTGTACGCCCTGATTGCCTGGGCCGGAGGAAGGGCTGTGGCCGGCTGGGCCAGCACCCTGATCGCGGTAGCTCTGCTGGGAGGCATTCAGCTGATCTCTCTGGGGGTGATCGGTGAATATGTGGGCAAGATCTTTCTGGAAACTAAACACAGGCCCCGGTATATCGTCAGCGAACGGACGGAAGGGGCCCCGGGAGCCGAAGAAATAAAGGAGGGGAAAGCATGATCGCGCTGATTCTGAATTCGGGTCTGGGCCATCGGATGGGGGTTCTTACCAGCGAGCAGCCCAAATGCATGACGGAGATTTCTCCGCGGGAGACGATCCTGTCCCGCCAGCTTCGGCTGCTGGAGGAAGCGGGCATTGAAGAGACGGTCATCACTACCGGGTATTACGATCAGGTGCTGGTGAACTATGCCCGGAGCCTGGGGCTGAGCATGAAGATCACCTTCGTGAATAACCCCAGGTACGCGGAGACTAACTATATCTATTCGATCTACTGCGCCCGGGAGCTGCTTCGGGGGCGGGAGCTGCTGCTGATGCACGGGGATCTGGTTTTTGAGCCCTCCGTGCTGGAGGACATCATGTCCTCTCCGGAAAGCTGCATGAAGGTATCTTCCACGCTTCCGCTGCCGGAGAAGGATTTTAAGGCTGTGGTTCGGGACGGAGGGGTCATGAAGGTGGGGGTCCCCTTCTTTGAGGACGCCATGGAGGCCCAGGCCCTGTATCATCTGCAGCCCGGGGACTGGAACCGCTGGCTGGAAAAAATCGAGGAGATGTGCGCGGCGGGGGAGACCGGATGCTATGCGGAGGAGGCGCTGAACCGGCTGGAGGGCGCCTGCCGGATTCGCCCCCTGGACGTGGGAGAACGGCTCTGCGCGGAGATTGATACCCCGGAGGACCTTTCCGCGGTATCCGCCCGGCTGGCGGAGATTGAAAGCAGAACCGTATATCTCTGCTTCTCCACGGATCTGCTTCACAGCGGTCATATTGCCCTGCTGCGCAAAGCCAGAAGGCTGGGACGGCTGATCATCGGCGTGCTGAGCGACGAAGCGGTGGCCAGCTATAAACGCTTCCCGCTGGTGCCTTTCCAGGAGCGCATGGCGCTGATGCGCTCCCTGAGCCTGGTGGACAGGGTGGTGGAGCAGCGAACCCTGAGCTATCGGGAAAACCTGGAAAGATACCGCCCGGATTATGTGGTTCACGGGGATGACTGGACGGCGGGCGTACAGGCGCCGATCCGCCGGGAAGTGCTGGAAATTCTCGCGGGCCAGGGTGGGAAACTGGTTGAGTTCCCCTACGCCCGGGAGAATGCCTATGCGGATCTGGAAAAGCGGGCCAGGCTGGAGCTGTCCACCCCGGACTTCCGGCGGAGCCGGTTGAAAAAGCTGCTTGCCATGAAGGGGACGGTCTCGGTGATGGAGGCCCACAGCGGGCTGACCGGGCTGCTGGTGGAGCATACGAAGGTGCCCGAGAACGGCGGATACCGCCAGTTTGACGCCATGTGGATCTCCTCCCTGTGCGATTCCACCTCGCGGGGAAAACCGGATATCGAGCTGGTGGACATGACCTCCCGCTTCCGTACGGTGGACGAGATCTGCGAGGTGACCACCAAGCCCATCATTTTCGACGGAGATACGGGGGGAATGACGGAGCACTTTGTCTATACCGTGCGATCCCTGGAACGCATGGGGGTTTCCATGGTCATCATCGAGGACAAAACCGGCTTGAAGAAGAACTCCCTCTTTGGCACGGAAGTCGTCCAGACCCAGGATTCGATTGAACATTTCAGCGAGAAGATTGCCGCCGGGAAACGGGCGTGCCGCACGAAGGATTTCATGATCTGCGCGCGGATCGAAAGCCTGATTCTGGAAAAAGGCATGGAAGATGCGCTGAACCGGGCCTTCGCTTTTGTGAAGGCCGGTGCGGACGCGATTATGATTCATTCCCGGAAGAAGGATCCCGCGGAGATCTTCGAGTTCGTGGAGAAATTCCGCGCGGAGGATGCCGCGACGCCGCTGGTGGTGGTGCCCACCAGCTTTAACGCGGTCACCGAGGAGGAGTTTAGGGCCAGGGGCGTGAATATCGTGATCTATGCCAACCAGCTGACCCGCTCTGCCTTCCCGGCCATGAAGCAGACCGCGGAGACCATCCTCCGGAATCACCGGGCCCTGGAGGCGGATGCCGCCTGCATGCCTTTCAAGGAGATTATTCGCCTGATTCCCGAGGAATAAGGGCGCGACCCGTTTCATAAACCGTGTTTATGCGCTCCCGCACCGCGGGAGCCTTTTTCTTCCTTCCGCTTTTTTATTTCGGAAAGGAAAGAATAACAGCCTGTATTTTTCACGGATGATGATATGATTCTGTCAGCGTCTGTGCTATGATATATCCGACATCCAGGAGGAGCTCCGCCGGAGCGGGCTGATCCCGGAGCAGGACAAACAAAAAAACGAAGGCGGGGGGCAATCCTGCCTTCTCTGGGAGGAACAGATTATGATTCAGCTGCAGGACGTTTCCAAAACCTACGCGAAGAACGGAAAGAAGGCCGTGGACCATCTTTCCCTGCACGTGAAAGCCGGAGAGCTTTTCGGCTTTATCGGGCCCAACGGCGCGGGAAAAACCACCACCATCCGCATGATGACCGGCATTCTGACCCCCAGCGAGGGAAGCCTGATCATGGCCGGGCACCGGATGGATCAGGATCGGATTGCCGCTCAGCGGGAGATCGGCTACGTGCCGGATGGTAATGATCTGTATGACCGGCTGACGGGCATGGAATACCTGAACTTCATGGGCGACGTTTATCAGGTGGACGCAGCCCGCAGAAAGCAGCATATCGAAAAATATCTCTCCATCTTTGAACTGGAGGATGCCATCAATCAGCAGGTGCGCAGCTATTCCCGGGGCATGAAGCAGAAGCTGCTGGTGATCGGCGCGCTGATCCATAACCCGCCGGTATGGATTCTGGACGAGCCCCTGGGCGGGCTGGATCCCCGGGCGGCTCATCTGCTGAAGGAGGAAATGATCCGGCACTGCAGGGAGGGGAATACCGTCTTCTTCTCCACGCACGTGCTGGAGGTGGCGGAAAAGCTCTGCACCCGGATTGGCGTTATTGCCCACGGGCAGCTTCGCGCCGAGGGAACCCTGGAGGAGCTCCGCAGCGGAGAAACCGGGGCCAGCCTGGAGGAGCTGTTCCTTGAACTGACGGAGGACGGAGAAGAAAAATGAACGGATATGCAGCGCTGCTGAGACTGCAGCTTCTCAACGCCTTCGCGGACCTGAAGCCGCGGAATCTGAAAAATGCCCTGAAGGCGAAAAAGGGCCGTACCATTGCGGCCATCCTGGGCGTGATCGTGCTGGTCTGCTACCTGGCCGGCCTGCTGATCTATCTGGAAAAGATGATTCTGGACGTGCTGCTGGCGGTGGACATGCCGGATCTCCTGCTGAGCATGGCCGTCACCATGACCATGCTGAGCACCCTGATCATGAGCTTCTTCTCCATCATGAGCGCCCTTTATCTGGGGCGGGACAACGGCTTTCTGGCCTCCCTGCCCCTTCGTCCCCGGGAGGTGCTCTGCGCCAGGCTGACCCAGGTCTGGGTTGGGGAAACGCTGATCAGCGCCGTGATCCTGCTGCCGGCATGCATCCAGTATGCCATCCGAACCGGGGCCGGCGCCGGATTCTATTTACGGTTGATTCCCGTATGGCTGCTGGCGGACTTCATCCCCATCGCGGTGATCGCCCTGGTCAGTACCCTGCTGATCCGTGCTACCGCCATCTGGAAGCATCGGGAAATGCTGACCACCGTCTTTGGCATCGGCTTTGTGATCATCTACATCTTCGTCATGGCCAACGTAGGCGGCATCACCGGAAGCACAGCCAGCGGCGATGATTTTCTGCAGCAGTTCATCGGAAACAACAGCGTCCGGATCGGCACCATGACCCGTTCCTTCCCCCCGGCCCGATGGGCTACGGAGGGGCTGCTGGGGGATTACGGCCTGCTGGGGCTGTACGTCCTGGTGAGCCTTTGTGCCATGGCCGCGGCCGTCTGGCTGGTGGGCCTGGTTTACCGGAAGCTGAGCCTGCTGCAGCTGGAAACCCCCTCCTCCGACCGGGTGCGGAAGGTGACCGCGGATCAGTATGTCTCGGGCAGCGCCTTTCAGGCCTGCTGCCGGCGTGAGCTCAAGACGATCCTTCGGGTTCCCAGCTACGCCACCAACATTCTTCCCATCAGCTTCATGCCCCTGGTCATGGTGATCATCATGGGCATGATCATGGGAAATAACATGGAAGAAGGAGAGACCATCCAGGCTCTGCTGGGCGGTTTGAATCCGGCCATCGTAACGGCCATCCTGACCGCGGTCATGGCCTATATGAGCGGCATGAATCCGGCCCTGAGCACGGCCGTCACCCGGGAGGGCAAGGGGCATGATCTGATGATGAGCCTTCCCATACCTGGCTGGACCATCGTCCGCGCCAAATTTACCGTAGGCTTCGGGCTGGGGGCCCTGGGTGTCATCACGGCGGGCATCGCCCTGATCGTTTTCCTGCCCACCATGGCTCTGCCGGTGCTGTCGGCGGTGGTGCTGACGCTGCTGTATACCTACGCGACCTCCTGCATCGCCCTGATCCGGGACGTCAAAAAGCCCAAACTGGACTGGATCACGGAGCAGCAGGCCGTCAAGCAGAACTACGGGCTGGTGATCTCCATGCTGCTGAGCTGGGGAATCCTGACCCTGCTGGCCCTCCTCAGCGTCTTCCTGCTCTTGCATGATGTGGGATTCTGGCTCTACACGGGCATCATCGCGGCCATCCTGATCATCCTGTGCGTGAGCATGCGGGCCCTGCTGAAGAAGACCTCGAACAAATACTACGTCCAGGGCTGACCGGCGGTTTCCCTGAAAGGGCGGGATCCCGGAGAAGCCGGTTCCGGCCTGCGGGCTGACAGCCCTGTACCACGCAAAAAAAAGGAGCGCCTCTCGGGGCAGCTCCTTTTTTGCTGTAAGCTTATCTTTGCAGGGCGTTGCGCAGCAGCACCAGCGCCTTTTGATGGCGCAGCTTGACCGCACCGTAGCTCAGATGCATGATTTTGGCGACTTCCGTCAGCGGCTTTCCGTCATAATAGGTCAGGACCACGATATCCTGCAGCTCCTCCGGCATCTTCCGCAGGGCGGCGGCCAGCTCGCTGAGGGTTTCCTGCTGCAGCAGATCCTCATCCAGCTCCGTCTTGTCGCTCAGGTTCTCGTCCAGCTCCTCCGTGGGTCGGGTGCGCCGGAAATGATCGATGACCGTATTTCGGGTGATGGTGAAAATCCACGTGCTTAAAGACGCCTTGGATGCATCGAAGGCGTCATATTTCAGATAGGCTTTTTCGAAGACTGCCGCGCACAGATCTTCCGCGTCCGCCCGGATCCGAACCCGGGCGGAGATATAGCCCATGACCTTGCCGCTGAACCGGCTGTATATTTCGTCCCAGTCCGGCACGTTTATTCCTTGTTCTGCCATGGCTTTCTCCATTCCATGGCCGCTTCGGGCGTGCCGGCAGCTGCCACGAATTCGGCCTCGTCGTCGCTCAGCATCCGCACGGAGTGCCGCCGGTGCACGGCATCGATCACAGCCTGCAGCTCCGTGTTGTTTTCGAACTTCTGGTAGTCAAACAGCAGCCCCAGATCCTTTTCCATCTCGATCATCCTCCTTCCCCGCTTTCGCGTCTCGTTCCGTCTGTTTGTACGCAGAAATGGAAGGAGAAGGCAGTGGGGAACAGGTCATAGCGCCGAAAAATTTTCGATTTCTTCCGGGCCCGGAGGGCCCCGGAGAACTGACTCTATGGTATCACAATCGGAAACCGGTTTCAAGCCCGAAAAAGGCTGGAACGGACGACAGCGCCGACATGCCCCCATCGGGCGTATCGCAGAAAAACCGGCCCTTAAAAGGTTTTCGTGGAATCCAGCAGGATGGTAACCGGCCCGTCGTTTACCAGGGAGACCTGCATCTCCGCCCGGAAACGGCCGGTCTCCACCTGAAGGCCCAGATTCCGCCAGCGGGCAATAAGGGTCTCGTACATTTCATTGGCCTGTTCCGGTTTGGCGGCATGGGCATAGCTGGGCCGCCGGCCTCCCCGGGCGTCCCCGTACAGGGTGAACTGGCTCACCGCCAGAATCGCGCCGCCGGCATCCAGCAGGGAACGGTTCATGACCCCGTTCTCATCGTCGAAGATCCGCAGGTTCGGTACCTTCTCCGCAATGTATTTCAGATCCGCCGGACCGTCGTCGGCGGAGACGCCGATGAGCACCATCAGACCGGAACCGATGGCGCCGACGGTTTCCCCCGCTACGGTGACGGAGGCGGAGGTGACTCTTTGAACAACACAGCGCATGGCTTCAGAACTCCTTTACAGGCACAGAATTACCGAATTATTGTACCGCAAAACCTCCCTTCTGCCAAATAAAAGATAGGAGAGGATATCTGCCGGGAGATCCGCCAATCCTTCTCATACCGTCTGAATGATCACGAGGAATGCTTCTGAGCCTTGAAAAACTACGGGTAAAGGAAGGATGTAAAGCTGGCTGTCTCTCTGCCTTCTTTCTGTCTCCCCTTGCGGCGGGCGGCCTGATTGAATATAATCATCCTATCATGATGACATCAGGGAAGCCAGTCTGAGGACATGGCCTGCATATGGAGGTGCTGAGATGAAGCGTTCCGAGATCAACCGGGCTCTGAAAGAGATGGAAGCCGCCTGCGCGAAATACAGCTGCTTCCTGCCGCCCTTCTGCCATTTCACGCCGGAGCAGTGGCGGAATGCGGGGCATGAATATGACGAGATCAGGGACTGCATGCTGGGCTGGGACATCACGGATTATGGGCTGGGGGATTTTGACAGGGTGGGCTTCTCCCTCATCACCATCCGCAACGGCAGCCGGGCCATGCCGGACAGGTATCCCAAGGTATACGCGGAAAAGCTCCTCTATCTGAAGGAGGGCCAGTATTCCCCCAACCACTTCCACTGGTATAAGACGGAGGATATCATCAACCGGGGCGGCGGCAACGTCCTCATCCGGGTATACAACAGCCTGCCCAATGAGGAAATCGACTACGAGTCCGACGTGACCGTCCATACCGACGGCCGCGCCTTCAGCGTGCCCGCGGGGACGCAGATCCGGCTGACCCCCGGCGAAAGCATCTTCATCCAGCAGCGCCTCTATCACGATTTTACCGTGGAGCCCGGAACCGGCCCGGTGCTGCTGGGGGAGGTCAGCCAGTGCAATGACGACAACAGGGACAACCGCTTTAACCCGCCGGTGGGCCGCTTTCCCGCCATAGAGGAGGATGAGCCGCCCTATCGCCTGCTCTGCAGCGAATATCCCAAGGCGACCTGAGGATTAAAATGAAACAATCAGCGGAATCGATTCGGCAGGGGAAGCAGGCCCGGAAGCTGCGGGGAAATGAAAAAGCGCAGACGCCCGGAGAGGAATATATCCGGATGATCTGCGATCTGTATGGGGATGTTTACGACGACCGGGAAGAGGACAGCAGGCCGAAGGGGCTGAACTGGGAGCCGGGGGTCAAGGCCGGGCATAAGAGTCTGGGCGGGTTCCAGCGGGAGCTGGAGGAGGAGCATGGGATTCATCTGTCCCGGACGAAGCTGCAGAAGATCCTGATCACCGGGGGCTGCTGGACCACGGAGCGGAGCAGGGAAGTGCAGCGGCTGTATGAGGAATATACGGCGCCGGAGGACAAGGGAAACGGGATGACCGGGAACGCGGCGGTGCGGCGGATTGCGGCGGAGCTGGGGATCAGCCCGGTGTCGGTGATTATCAATCTGCCTTATGAGAAGGTTGTATATGGACTGGCGGAGAAATCGGCCAACGCGGTGCGGATCGCGCGGTGCCGGGAGAAGAAAAAAAGGAATTGATTTGGAACGGAAAGGACCGGCCCTCCGTTCCGGTCACTCTGTTCCGCGGGTAAGGTCCAACCTGCTGAGAAATAAAGTTGCTTTTTGCTATTATCTTGATTATGATAGGGAGAAACCGCGTACGGGAGCCAGGGGGAATCCATGATCCGGAGGGGGATTCAGGATCCGGACAGCGATTCGGGTACCGGAGGGCGATCCATGAACCGGCCATCAGCCCTTATTCCGGCATGGGGATTCCCTACATCCCCGGACCATGGCTCGCAGCGCTGCGGTAAGCGATCATCTTTGAGGGAGCGGAAAGTGGAACGAAAAGGACCGTCCCTCCGTTCCATATATCCCCGGACCATGGCTCTCGGCGCTACGGTAAGCGATCATCTTTGAAGGAGCGGAAAGTGGAACGAAAAGACCGTCCCTTCGGTCCAGGGAGAAGTGAATGATTAAGAAGATAAAAGAAAACGGGAACCTGTTTGGGCTGGCCTTTACCATCGTGTCGGCCGTGTTTGTGATTCTGCTCAGCGGGCCCTTCCTGACGGAGGCGAGGCTGAAGGACTTCCTGTACGACGCCGGGGTGGATTCCATGGGAGCGCTTTTCAGCGCGGCCCTGTTCTTTGGCTGCATGCGGCAGAAGGGGGAGGGGACAAACGACTTCAGAGCCCTGATCATCCTGCCCAGCGCCTGCTTCGCGTTCAATGAGGCGATCTACTATACCATGACGGTGCCGGAAATGCGGACCCTCTGCTTCACGCTGTGCATGCTGAGCAAGGGGCTGGATCTGGCGGTGGTCTGGTTTTTCTATAGGTATATGCGGTCTACGCTGGGCTTTGAGGGCCGGCTGGCGAAGACGACCGAAAAAATCGTCCCCGTGCTGCTGGTGCTGGAAATCCTGTTTATACTGTCCAATCTTTTCTATCCTGTCACGTTCTATTTCGACGAGGCCGGGATGTATCAGATGACCGACGCTTCCTGGGGCGAGGATTTTTATCTGATCATTACGATTACCCTGACGGCGATCCTGGTGATCAGGAGCCACAGCCCTCACAATCAGAAGGCGGCGGCGCTGACGTTCATTTTCTTCCCCCTGATCGAATACATCATTATGGCGGGCATGTTCGGCAATTCCGCCCAGTATGGCATGGTGCTGATGTCTCTGATCGTGATGTACTGCGTGATCTTCAACGATAAGAGCCGAAAGCTGGCGTCCACGGAGGTGGAGCTCAATATGGCGACGCAGATTCAGACGGGGATGCTTCCTTCCATTTTTCCCATTTTTCACGACCGGCCGGAGTTTGACATCCACGCTTCCATGGATCCCGCCAAGGAGGTGGGCGGAGATTTTTACGATATATTCCTGATCGACGAGGATCATCTGGCCATGGTGATCGCGGACGTATCGGGCAAGGGGATTCCGGCGGCGCTGTTCATGATGTCCTCCAAGATCCTTATCAACGACCACGCCACCATCGGCGGCACCCCTGGGGAGATCCTGGAAAGGGTGAACCGGCAGGTCTGCCTGAATAACAAGGCCGATATGTTTGTGACCGTCTGGCTGGGCATTCTGGAGATCAGCACGGGCAAGCTGACTACCGCCAGCGCCGGCCATGAGTATCCGATGCTGAACCTCAGCGGAAGCTATGAGCTGCTCAAGGACAGGCACGGGCCGCCCATCGGCACGGTGGAAGGCGCCAGATACAGGAACACGGAGATCCAGCTGAAGCAGGGAGACAGCGTTTTCGTCTATACCGACGGGGTGGCGGAGGCCACGGACGCGAACAACCAGCTCTTCGGCACGGACAGGACGCTGGAAGCGCTGAACGCGGTTCCCGGAAGCGCTTCCCAGAAGGAGGTGCTGGCGGGCGTGCGGGCGGCGGTGGACACCTTCGTGAAGGAGGCGCCGCAGTTTGACGATCTGACCATGCTGGGGATGAAATATTACGGGCCGGAGGGCGAAGGAAGATTGAACCCTCAGGAGTGAAGAGAAGTGAATAAGGCGGACTTTGAACGGAGACGGAACGAAAAGAACCATCCCTTTGTTCCAATTTCCGCCCCTACTGTGTCCAGTTTTTGTTTACCGCTTCACGGGTGGAACGAAAAGGACCGTCCCTCCGTTCCAGAAGAAGGTATTTGCGAACTGGACGGCGAACTCTTTCATAGCCATGATTTGAATCCAAAACGTATACCGGTTATGATATTGTCAGACCAACAACCTGCTGAGAGGGAGGTTTACCCATGCGCACGCGAATACTGGTTTTCATACTGGTTCTCATGCTGGCCGCGCTGCTTCTTCCGCTGATTTCATGCGCGGAGGGGGAAGCGGCGGTGGCCTCCGTGGACGCCACCAGCTGGATCGTGGGAAAGGATCCGGACGCCTATGCCCCGCACCGGATGATTGATGAGGATGAAACCACCGCGTTTCAGTTTTCCACGAAGACGACGCCCCTGGGGCAGGAGTATCTGATCTTCTATCTGGGCGGACCCTCCGAGGTTTCTACCCTGTGGATCAAGAATGGCTTCTGGAAAATCACGGACGGGAAGGATCAGTACGTCCGCAACAGCCGGGTTAAAACCATGACGGTGGATTTTGAATACGACTGGGCGGAGACCTATACGGACGCCATGACCGTCACGCTGCCGGACGACCGGGCCCGCCGGTCCTGGACGGAGATCGGACTGGGGAAGCATGAGCGGGTGACGGCGGTCCGCTTCCTGATCCGGGACATCTATACGGGCAGCAAATATCCGAACGACGTATGCATTTCGGAGGTGCGGTTCTCCGCCGGAGAATTCGTCCCCTCCGACGGCGTCTACGGACTGACCATCCAGAAGCTGGCGACCCGCAGCGGGCCGGGAACCCAGTACGCGGAAAAGGGTACGTATAACGTGGCGGGGCAGTACATTAAAATCCTGACCCGGGCCTGGGACGACCGCAATGGAATCTGGTGGGTGAAATGCGAAATCCCCTATAAGGGGGAGATCCGGGTGCTGTGGACAGGGTACAAGCGCTTCGACAGCAGCACCGCGCCGCTGGATACCATTCCGGTGGACAGCGCGTATTAAAGAAGACGGTTCGCTGTTTTCAAACAGAAGGATAAAGCCGACAGGGGATGACCCCTGCCGGCGGTTTTATATTAGGGAAAGAGGTTTATCAGGAGGCAGGGGCGGTTTGCTGTCGCCTCTCGTCTTCTCTTGCCGCCTCACTTTGCGGAACGCTTCCTGTGCTTCCTGACGACGAGCCAGACGATCAGGCCGATCAGGGCCGCGAGCACAAGGGCTGCGATGATCAGGACGTTGCGGAGCATGGCGTTCAGATCCAGGACCGGGCCGACCTCCGGCAAGGACAGATCATAGGATTGCGTGTTGGGTTCTCCGCCCTGCATGGTCAGCCGCCAGAAGACAGTCTTTCCCGAAGCGGTCATCCTTTCAGCCGCGGCGATGCCGGAAAGATCCAGGCTGCAGGCGGGGCGGGCATAGGTGTTCATCGTATAGATGCTTTTTCCGCTGACCGGGTAATCCATGATCTTGCCGAAGGGGAACACAAAGCCCACATCCAGCGGGAAGGTGGGGATATGGGGAGAGCGCAGCCAGTAGCCGTTCGCCTCGCCCTTGAAGAGCGCTACCCGGGACCGGTCGTCCGTGAAGCCGTAGGCCGGGTTCGCCGCTTCCTCTACGGACAGCAGGAACACCCGATCGCCGGACAGGACGTTTTCCGCCGGGTCGAAATCCACGGTGCCGTTCGTCCCGAGGAGCGGGATCCCCAGGCCCGGGATTACGATCGCCTCATCCGATTTGAAGGTGGGCAGCAGCGCCTGCCGCTCCGCTTCGGATAGACGGGTTTCCGCGAAGGCGGCGCACCATTGCTGAATGTCGCTGCCCTGGTAATCGATGGTGCCGGGGTGCTCCGCGGCATAGGCTTCTCCCCGGTCCGAAAAAGAGACGGATACGTCCCCGATATCCCGGAACAGCAGCGGATCGCCGGCGTCGCTGCCGACCAGATCCAGGGAGACCAGAAACATGCCCGCTTCGCCGGTGTTCGTATGGGCAGGATCCAGCACCAGCCATCGGCCGCCGAAGCCGCTCATTTCATCCGGCGTTCCGAAGCACAGGACGTCTCCCGCCTTGATTTCGGCCCAGGGGGCTGACTCCCCGGCGGCCGCGGGATTCTCAGCAGTCGCGCAGGAGACCGCCAACAGCAGCATGGCGGCGGCCAGTACAAGGATTCTCCGCATGATCGTTTTCATCGGCATGACCCAACCCTTCCGTTTTCTTTTTATACCATGAACCAGTTTACTCATATACCATGAACCGGTTTACTCATCAACAGACGTTCCCTAGATTAAGGCAGCGATGGCGCAAACTAAAGCGGCTGGTGGATTGCAGATGCTCTTGGATGGTCTTGGATGGTCTCGGATGTTTCCGGATGCTCTCGGATGTTCTCAATCTCCGGCTCAGCGATTTTATCCGGCTTGCGGAAAAGGTTGAACAGACTGTACATGAAAGGCTGTCCAGATACTGTGGGAGTTGATCGAAAATACAAATCAAAACATCGGGAAGGAGCGATCCTTCCCGAAGCTTTTTGGATGACTGATTATTATCTTTTTGCGGGATGAAACTCTGGTTTATGCCTTTCTCTTTCAAAGGAGGAACGAAAAGGACCGTCCCTTCGTTCCACATTTCTGCTTCAAAGGTGGAACGAAAAGGACCGTCCCTCCGTTCCACATCCTTGACGGGTATATGTCAGGCATGTATAATGCCGATTGAAAAAGCTGATCCATTATCATGCACGTATCATATATGAAGGGGGAACCATCCGATGAGTGACATGTATATTCCGGCGGAGGACCGATATGAAAAGATGACCTATCGCCGCTGCGGGCGCAGCGGCATTCTGCTGCCCTTTATCTCCCTGGGGCTGTGGCACAGCTTCGGGAACAAGACCCCCTTCGAAACCCAGCAGGCCCTGCTGCGGACGGCCTTCGACTGCGGCATTACCCATTTCGATCTGGCCAACAACTACGGCCCGCCCTACGGGGAGGCGGAAACCAATTTCGGCCGGCATATGCTGCGGGACTGGAAGCCTCACCGGGACGAGCTGATCATCTCCACCAAGGCCGGATATGACATGTGGAAGGGCCCCTACGGGGATCACGGCAGCCGGAAATATCTGATCGCCAGCCTGGATCAATCCCTGAAGAAGATGCATCTGGATTATGTGGACATCTTCTATCACCACCGGCCGGATCCGGATACGCCCATCGAAGAGACCATGGGGGCCCTGGACGCCATCGTCCGGAGCGGGAAGGCGCTTTACGTGGGTATTTCCAATTATTACGATCCGGAGCAGGCCCGCACCGCCATCCGCACCCTGAAGGCCATGGGGACGCCCATGCTGATCCATCAGCCCAATTATTCCCTGTTCAACCGGAGCATCGAGAACGGGCTGGACCGGGTACTGCAGGAGGAGGGGGTCGGGTGCATCGCCTTTGCCCCACTGCATAACGGAATTCTGACGGACAAATATTTCCACGGGATTCCCGCGGACTCCAGGGCGGCGAAGGATCCCCGCTATCTGACGCCGGATAAGATTACGGCGGAGAAGGTGGAGAAGGCCCGGAAGCTGAACGAGATCGCCGTCCGCCGGGGCCAGAGCCTGGCCCAGATGGCGCTGCAGTGGGTGCTGCGGACCGATACAGTGACTTCCGCCCTGATCGGCGCCAGCAAGCCGGAGCAGATTCTGGAGAACGCCCGGGCGCTGGACGCCCCGGCCCTGACTGCGGAAGAGCTGGCGGAGATCGACCGGATTCTGGCGTGACGGGGGAGCCGGTCCTGCCGCCGGCGCCCGCTGTCACCGATGGCTTAAAAAATGGGAATGTCCCACGATGATCTGAAAGAATCATAGGGGGCAGTCCCGTTTTGCATCCCGACAGCTTCCAGCCGCGGGGGAGTACTTGAAAACAATCAAGATCCGACGACCTGACGCTTCGCGGCCTCCTGGGCGGCGATGACCCGATCGCACCAGGCGACATATTCCGGATCCGGCCGCTGGCATTCCTCCGGATGGGACAGGATATAATTCAGCGCGATCCGGACGCCCCGGGAGAAGGGAACGCGGGTGGTCATCTCCGGCGCGACGCGCTTCAGCTTCGCGTTGTCGAAGACCACGGAAACCGCCTTATCTCCGATGAGCCCGCCTTCAAAATCGTATCCGAAGGGCCGGCCCGCATCCGCCAGGAAGGCGGATGAGACATAATAGGGATGCAGCGGAACGCCCAGGGCATCGGCGATGGTCTGATAGATCTGATTCCAGGTCAGCACCTCATCCCCGGTGATCTGGAAGGCCTCCCCGATGGCATGGGGATTGCCCATGAGGGCGGTATAGCCGACGGCGAAATCCGTGTTGAAGGTCAGATGCCACAGGGAGGTTCCGTCGCCCTGGATGATGACGGGCTTTCCCTCCAGCATCCGCCGAAGAACCTGCCAGGAGCCGTACTTCCCGTGGACGCCCAGGGGAACGGAGCGCTCGTCATAGGTGTGGCTGGGGCGCACGATGGTGACCGGGAAGCCTTCTTCCCGGTATTTTTTCATGAGGAATTCCTCGCAGGCGATCTTGTTCCTGGAATATTCCCAGTGGGGATTGCTGAGGGTGGTGCCCTCCGTGATCCGGAAATCCGCCGCGGGCTTATGGTAGGCGGAGGCGGAGCTGATATAGATATACTGCCGGGTTTTATCCCGGAAGAGGCGCCAGTCCCGCTCCACCTGGGCCGGGATGAATCCGATGAATTCACCGATCACATCGAAGAACTGCCCCTTCAGCTTCTCCGCCACGTCCGCCTCATCATCGATATTCGCGATGATCTGATGGACCCCCGGCGGGACGGCGGCAACCCGGTTCCCCCGGTTCAGGAGCCATACCTCCCAGTCCGTTTCCTCCGCCAGACGCCGGACGATGGCGGCGCTGATGGTTCCTGTGCCGCCGATGAATAATGCTTTCACGTTCACATCTCCTTGCGGTATATGATTTGCAGAATATAGCCAGGGGTGGCCCATCCCTTCCGGATCTTTCCGTCAGGCCATCGGCCGAAGCAGTGCCGGTCTCGATTTATTCTATCTTGTCGCGGCCCTCTTCGACCTGGATCAGATCATCACAGCGGGAGCACTGCTCCCAGTGGCCCCATACCGCATACGTAACCCCGTCTTCCGTGACGATGCTCTCATACATCTCCATGTCTCCGTCAACATATGATATGACGTAGTCGTGGCCCAGGGGGTCGGTGAAGCTGAATTCGTCGATATAGCTTTTGCCGCAGCGGTCGCAGATATAGGTGGTATATCCGGACTCCGTGCAGGTGGGATCCGTGACGATGCCCGTACCGCTCCGGGGGGTGTGGCCCAGGTCCAGACCGTACCAGGTGTCCCTGCTCAGCTCCGTCCCGCAGATGGTGCAGTAAACGACCTGATCGTAGTGGCCTCCCGCTTCGCAGGTGGATTCTACCTCGTTCTCTTTCACGGGATCGCCGGGCGCATGGTCCGTTTTCGCCAGGGTCACCTGGGTGCGGCTGAGCTCCTCGCCGCAGACGGTGCAGTACAGGACTTCCTCGGCGAGACCTTCCGCTTCGCAGGTGGCCGCCGTCACAATTTCCTGCTCGTAGTCCCCGGGGCTGTGCTCTGTTTTTTCCATGGGGACCGTGGTCCGGCTGATCTCTTCGCCGCAGACGGCGCAGTAATAAACCTCGTCATAGCTGCCTTCCGCAATGCAGGTGGGCTCCACCTCGTTTTCGATCAGGGGCTCTTCGGGAGTGGTATGGGCCGTCTTCGCCAGGGTGATCCTGGTCCGGCTGATCTCCTCGCCGCAGACGGTGCAGTAGAGCACCGAGTCAAAGCCGCCTTCCGCGGAGCAGGTGGCGGCCACGCTGTTCTCTGTCACGGCGGTCCCCGGGGTATGGGCCGTCTTCGGAATCGTCACGGTCTTCCGGTTCAGCCTGGCGCCGCACCACCAGCAGAGGGTGTCTTCATTATAGCTACCCTCCGCGGTGCAGGTGGCTGCCTGCTCGTTCGTCCGGACGATGTGGGTTTTTTCATGGGCGCAGATCTTTCTCGTCACCGTCAGGGTGCCCAGATCTTCGCTGACCACATAGTTGGCCGGGTTGGCGCCGCCCCAGTCGATTTCGTATCCGTTCAGGCTTTCCCCGATCTCCGTCTGGGAGCCGACGGCGGTGACGGTGATGCCCTCCTCCACCAGAATCCCGGTGCAGGTGGCTTCCTGATCGCCCAGGGGCCGCCCGGTATAGTCGGTTTCCTCACTGTCGATGTGGATGCGCACGTCCACCGCCCCGCTCAGCAGATTGCCGGTATCGACGCCGGACACGGTAACCCCGCCGGACGCAGTATTCCCGCCGGATGCGGTATCCCCGCCAGACGCGGTATCGCCGCCCTGCTGCGCCGGGGCGCTGCCGCTTTCGAGTTCCTCAATCCGCTGCCGGAGGATCTCCGGATCCCATCCGGTTTCCTCCGCGGCCTGGGCCATCAGATCAGGATTCTCCGCATACAGCCGCAGGAGCTCCTCCGGAATCTCCCCCTCGGAGACGGAGGCAGTTTCATAGCGGATGCTGGATTCGCTGCCGCTGTCGTTCAACACTACGGTGAGCCGCTGTCCGGCCTGCAGCACATATTCCACCGTTTCCCCGGTCAGGGGGTTGGTGCTGTGTACCAGGGTCTGGCCGCTGACGCCGTACAGGGTCTGGGCGCCGCTGCTGATGCCGTAGCTCAGGTTTCTGACGTCGGCTGTTCCGGCGCCGGGGACGAAGGACATGCCCGCCTCGCCGCAGGTCAGGGGTTCTCCGTCGTATTCCTTTTCGGCGCTGCCTGTCCAGACGGTGATCCGCACCGGATCCACCACCAGCATGCCGGAAACGGTCTGGATATTCGTAAAGTGAGATGTGACGTCCTCTCCCGAACCGTTATAGATGGACCGGCTGCCTACCGGGTTCTCGCTCTGCCCGGCATCGGTAAGGCTGCCCGCGGCCCCGGCGCGGAAGCTGAGCCCCGCGGGAAGCCCCAGGGCAAGCACATCCCCCCGCCGGGTCAGGGGCGTCCCGTCATACATTTGCTGGCGCTCTGGGCGACAAAGGTCACCGGGCTGGTCCAGGTCCAGTCGCCGTCCGCCGCCCAGGGATCCCGGTCCGCCGCTTCGCCGCTCAGCAGCCCCGGGCAGGCCTCTTCCACCCGCCGGAGCACCTGCTCGTCTCCGCTTACCGTTTCCCGGACGAAGCCTTCCAGATCCTCCGACTCGATTTTCCGGGCCACGGCGGCGTTTTCCTGAATTTCCAGGGTCGTTCCGGCCCCGATGCTTAATTCCGCCGTTTTTCCGTCCGCGGCGGCCACGGTGACCAGAGCCGTTCCTTCCAGCACGCCCAGCTGGCTGCGGACATCCTCCGACGCGCCGTTTTCCTTCACGAAGACGATGGTGCCCCGGATGCCGATGGTCATGGTGCTGGTTTCGATCTCCAGGCTTTCGTTTTCGTCCAGCTTTTCGCTGACATCCAGGAACAGCGCCCCTTCCTGCAGGGACATCTTCATGGCGTTTCCTTCCGCCCGGAAGCCGACGCTGGTTTTCTGGTCCAGGGTCACGATCTTCGAGGCGTCCAGGTTCACCGAGGCCGCGGCTTCAGGGCCGGTCCACAGGGTTTCTCCGCTGCCGAAGCGCACGTTTTCCATGACGAACCGGTCGTTTCCGGCCTCGTCCCGGATGCCCACCTCCCCGCTGAACCGGATCAGCCGGATCGTTCCCCCGCTGTAGCTTTCGGCTCCGGCGGATCCCGCCAGGCATCCGGTGATCAGCATGCAGACTGTCAGGCAGGCCAGGATCCCCAGCCATACCGATGGATGCCCCTTTTGGAAAGCTCTGTTTTCGCGAGTTCCTTTTTCGGAAATGCTGTTTTCACGGTGCCCTTTTTGGGAGGTTCTGTTTTCCAGGCGCGGGTTTTCGTTCCTGTTCGACTTCATGTTCCTTCCTCCTTCTTCTCTGCGCTGATGCTTTCGTCGCTGCTGCTGCGATCGTGATTTCGATTGCCGCTGCTTTCGCTTATGTTTCCGTCGCTGCTGCGATCGCGATTAGGATTGCCGATGCTTTGCTCATGCTTCTGCCGCTGTAGCGATCGCGATTAGGATTGTCGCTGCTTTCGCTTATGCTTTTGCTGCTGCTTCCGCTTCCGTTTCGGTCGCCGATGCTGTTTCCGGCTTTATTTCGCCGTTTACTTCGCTCCCCCGATATTGCAGGCAGAGCATCGTCACATCGTCAAACTGGGGTGCGTTCCCCGTGAATTCCAGTACGGCCCGGTTCATGGCCGCCGTCACTTCCTCCGGCGCTTCATCCTCATGCCGCCGCAGGACTTCCATCATGCGCTCCGGGCCGAACATTTCCTGATTCCCGTCGGTGGCCTCCGGCACGCCGTCCGTGTAGACAAACAACCCGCTTCCGGGCTCCAGGGCCACTTCATACTCCCGGTATCGGATGCCCTCCATGCCGCCGATGACGAACCCGTGCTTATCCTTCAGCAGCTCATAGGATTCTCCCGGCTTCCGCAGGGCGGGATATTCATGGCCCGCGTTGGCGCATCTCATTTTCCCCGTGGAGATTTCCAGGACGCCCATCCAGACCGTGACGAACATCTCCTCCGGATTCCTGGCGCAGATCTCCTCATTCAGCTTCCGGAGGGCCGCCGCGGGGCTGGGCTCGCTTCGGGCGATATGGCGCAGCAGCGCCAGGGTCACCATCATGAACAGGGCGGCGGGATATCCCTTGCCGCTGACGTCCCCGATGACCATGACCAGATGATCCTCATCCGTCAGGAAAAAGTCATACAGGTCGCCGCCCACCTCTCTGGCCGGCAGCATGGAGGCGTGGAGGGTGAATTCCTTCCGATCCGGAAAGACGGGGAAGTCCCGGATCAGGGCGCTTTCCTGGATGCGGGCCGCCATGGACAGCTCTGTTTCGATGCGCTCCTTCTCCAGCCGCAGCGCCTGGCGCTCCCGGGCGCCCTCGGCATAATGGATGCCCAGGGACAGGATATACAGCACCGCGACGCTTCCCGGAATCCAGAGGGGGTGGGTCAGGATGCCGGCGCGATACAGAATCGCCGTAACGCCTGCGCCGGCCGCCGCGAGGCCTGCCGCCAGGGCGGCTCCCCGGGTGACCTTCATCCGCAGGAAGAGCATCATGGAGGCGAAGCTGATCAGGAAAACCGCGATGCGCTGCGCCGCCTCCGGGACCTCCCGCACCCGCCGGCCCTGAAGCAGGCTCTGGATTATATTGGCCTGAATTTCGACGCCGTAGGTCTGCTCCGCCCGGTCGATGGGGGTGTAATAGGCGTCCTGCAGAGCTGCCGCGTAAGGCCCGATGAGGACAATCTTTCCCGCCCAGTAATCCGCCGGGATCTTTCCGGCGATGACCTGAGCGATGCTGATGCCGTCGGAATATCCCCCGGCCTTCGCCGTGTAGGGGATATAGAACAGCCCCGTGGGCCCGGCGGCCGGAGGCGTGATTTCCTTTCCCTGAGCGGCCAGAGCGGCCTTCGCGGTTTCATAGGCCAGGGAGTATATGGCCTCTCCGCCGGGGCCTTCCACCCGGAGCAGGCCGTGGCGCATGACCCCGTCCGTGTCATACATGGCGTTAATATGCCCCTGGACCGTGCAGTCCCGCAGGGCCGGATAGGGCTCGTAATAGCTGACCTGGGCCGTTTTCAGGGCGGCGGCATGATTTCCGTCCCAGGTGATTTCCTCTCCGAATTCCGCCATGGAGGCGGTAATGACGTCTCCCAGCTTCTCCGCCGCCGCGGCCAGCCGGGCGTCTGCCGCCTCGGTGCTGTTTCCCGCGTACAGAATATCCACCGCCGTCACCGCCGGCTTCTTTTCCGGGTCCTCCGCCAGCTTTTCCAGGGCCGAGGCCATGATGGTTCGATCCCAGGTGTTATAGGGACCGAACAGATCCAGCGCCAGATCGTCGATGCCGATGATTACGATGTTGGTATCCGGCGCGCCGCCCCGCTGGAACAGGCTGTCCTGAGCCCACTGGTCCAGCCGCCGGACCGCGCCGGCGCCGAGCCCCGCCGTGACCGCCAGTGCGGCTAAGGCCGCAATGACGATACGGAGAAGGAATCCTTTTCTTTTCACCTGTTTCTCATCATTCAGGGAATTCATCGATTTTTCCTCTGTTTTGTATCTCAGTTCTGTAATAAGATGCGATTCCAGTTGATGCTTTCGGATCTCACACTGCGGCGCCAGTTGTTATTTTCTATTATAGTACAAGTGGCAAAGAACGGCAAGTGGAATGGAGGGACGGTTTGAGACTGTGGAACGGAGGGACCGGGTCGCGGTTATCATCCCGCTCTGGAACGGAGAGACCCGTTCCCTGTTATCATTCCGTTCTGTGGAAACATTGATAGGACTGGATCCGATTGATAGGACTGAACCCGAAATAATAACGACCGGAGAAGCATGTGTTTCTCCGGCCGCTGGCATTTGTATAGCTTTTAATTATCCATGATTCCGGGCGGAGCGGATTGAGGACTGTTCCTTCATTCCGCGGGTGGAACGAAAGACCGTCCCTCTGTTCCTGGGTTCCACAGCTCAGATATCCTGATCCCTGAGGATCAAATCAAGCATTTCCCGCGGAGTCACAATAAACAGTTCGTTCGGAAAATGCCTGATGTTGCCGGTCACAAGATATGCATCTTCCTCTTTTCGCTCTTCCATCACCACTTCATAGAATACAAGATCTTTTGGATCGGGCAGTTCAACATCAAGATGTTCTGCGTCAACATAAACGGCACGATTATGAAAAGTACTTATAATGTCCTCTATAAGTTCCTGCGGGAGATGAAACTTTGGCCGGGAAAGCACTTCCCTGTATTCCTTTTCTATCGCGGCGTTTAGAATAGGCACGATAGGCCCGTCAAAAGCAAGTTCTACGATGCTTCCCGGAACAGAATGGGCTTTCAGAATTGCTGAGACAAGGACATTCGTATCGATAACCACATAATACTTCATGAGCTTTTACTTCCTTGTTTCCGCAATTTCGGCGTTGATCTCCTCCAGCGTCATATCTGAGATGCCATATTCTTCAGCGATTCGACTGGCCCTTTGAAGAGCGCGGATACCGGGATTGGGTTCCTCTATTTTCATGCTGAATGGGATACCGTTTTCCTGGTTAAGTCTTGAAACACACATCCTCAGATATGTGGGAAGGGAGAGCCCGAGATGATCAAGGATCTGGACAGCCCGGAGCTTTTCTGTATCTTCTGTTCTGAACTGAACCAACGTGCTTGCCATCGCAATATCCTCCTTAGTGATCGTGGATTACGATTGTATCTTTGACCACTTTTAGCATAACATAAAACGGAATCAAATGCAATCAAAAGTAATCAAATGATTACATCCGAATCCATAGAAATAACGGCCGGAGAATCGTGCGTTTCTCCGGCCGCTGGCAGTTGTATAGCTTTTAATCATCCATGATTCCTGGACGGAGCGGATCGAGGACTGTTCCTTCATTCCGTGGGTGAAACGAAAAGGACTGTCCGAAACCACTGAAAAAAGCGGCCTCAAAAACCGTCCCTGTGTTCCCACCGCA
>CAZMFY010000012.1:0-21914 GCA_964565635.1 uncultured Oscillospiraceae bacterium | reverse complement strand
TTCTCTTGACCCTGCTCCGTAGGCAATGTGTAACCTATGTTTGACAAACCAACAGTTGACGACGGACTTTACGAAGGCAAGTTTCTTGACATTCAGCCTTCAATCCTTCATAATAAACAGGTATGTGTGTACTTTTAGGGGAAAGGAGTTGCCCATGGGGATTAAGGTTCTTTCCGTCGCCAAAGGCTC
This sequence comes from uncultured Oscillospiraceae bacterium, assembly GCA_964565635.1. Lineage (GTDB taxonomy): Bacteria > Bacillota > Clostridia > Christensenellales > Aristaeellaceae > Aristaeella. Next base: position 21,725 of record CAZMFY010000012.1, on the reverse strand, counting down.
TCCTGCAGCCCGGGCGGGAATTCTTCCCGGTGAGGTTCTGCTTTCAGTGAACGGGGAACCGGTCCTGGATGAAATTGATTATCAGGCGCTGACGCAGAGCTCACGATTAAAGCTGGAGCTTCAGACACCGGCCGGTCAGATTCGACTTTTGACGCTTCACAAACCCGTTTCGCATTCTTTAGGCCTGCAATTGGACGAGCGGATCATACTCAAGCCGCGCGTCTGCAAAAATCATTGCATCTTTTGCTTTGTGGATCAGATGCCGGCCAATCTTCGCTCCACGCTTTATGTAAAGGATGACGATTGGCGTCTTTCTCTGATGATGGGGAATTTTGTTACTTTAACAAACGTAGATGATCAGGAATTTGAGCGGATTCTTCGTCGAAAAGCATCCCCGCTGTATATATCAGTCCATGCAACAGATCCGGAGACCCGCATACGGATGCTTCGCAATCCTTCGGCCGGAAATCTGTTAGAACGGCTCAAGCGCATGAAAGAGGCCGGCCTGAAGTTTCATTGTCAGATTGTTCTCTGCCCGGAGATTAATGACGGCGCAATTCTGCATCAATCCATCGTCGATCTGGCTAATTTATTCCCCGCGGCACAGAGCCTTGCGGTTGTTCCCATCGGACTAACCAAATATCGGGACGGGCTGTACCCGATCCGGACTTTTCAGCCGGACGAAGCCCGTAAGCTTCTCTCAGATCTGGAACTGATTCAGATGTATTATCAGCGTACGCTGGGAACGCGATTTGTTTATGCCGCTGACGAGCTGTACAGTCTTGCCGGTCTGCCGGTTCCCTCGGAATCTGCATATGAAGGTTATCCGCAAATTGAAAACGGAATCGGGATGATCCGTCAATTATTCGAGCAATGCGAGCGCGTCTGGGCCGCTCAGGGGCCGGAACTGCTGCAAAGGGCATCGGAAAAACCGTCCAGCCATGTATTAATACCGACCGGCTTTTCAGCGCTGAAATCGATTCAGGAACTGGCTGATCGATATGCGCCTCCGGGAGATCTTGTAGAGGTGTTCCCCGTCTGCAATCATTTCTTCGGTTCCAGCGTAACGGTGACCGGTTTGATCACGGGGCAGGATCTTCTTGCTTCTCTCAGGCATCGAAAGGGAGACCGGATCCTGATCTCCCGTTCCATGCTCCGGGAAAATGAAGATGTTTTTCTGGATGATATGACATTGGCTCAGGTACAGGACGCGGTGGGAATCCCTGTTATCCCTGTAAAAAATGACGGGGAAGATTTTCTTCATAAGCTGTTTGGTCTTTGATCCGCTCCATTGAAAGCAGTATCTTCCACTTCACAGCAATCATCGAGGGAAAGCGAGGAAAAAATATGGCGAAGCCATTAGTGGCAATTATCGGCAGACCTAATGTAGGCAAATCAACCTTTTTTAACAAAATGGCAGGTCATCGGATCAGCATTGTTGATGATCTTCCGGGGGTTACCCGCGACAGAATATATGCGGATGTGGAATGGCTTGGGCGCGCTTTAACGCTGATCGACACCGGCGGTATTGATCCACGAAGTGAGGACGTTTTGCTTTCTCAAATGAGAGAGCAGGCTGTCATTGCGATGGAAACGGCAGACGTCATCTGTTTTTTCACGGATGCACGGGATGGTCTGACCGACGATGACCGCGAAGTCGCGAATATGCTGCGCAAAACACATAAACCGGTCATTCTTGTCGTTAATAAAATCGACTATCCGGGTTTGTCAAATCATTTATATGAATTCTATGAACTTGGATTTGGCGATCCCATTGGCATCAGCGCGGCCAACATGTTAGGCTTTGGTGATCTGCTGGATGAAATTTTTCGTAATCTTCCGCAATTACCTCCCGAAACGGAAGAAAAAGAACATATCCTTCAGCTGGCGATCGTCGGAAGGCCAAATGTCGGAAAGAGTTCTTTAACAAATCAGCTGCTTGGGCAGAAACGAACCATGGTTTCCGATATTGCCGGCACCACAAGAGATGCCATCGATACCCTCTATATGTGCAAGAATGGACAGCCTGTAAATATTATTGATACAGCCGGGATTCGAAGAAAAAGAGCGGTTGAAGATGAAACGCTTGAAAGATATAGCGTTTTACGTGCAATTGCCGCCATACGGCGCTGTGATGTAGCGTTGCTTATGATTGACGCAAAGGATGGCGTTACTGAGCAGGATACAAAAATCGCAGGTCTGATCCACGACGAAGGAAAAGCCGCGCTCATCGTCGTGAACAAGTGGGATGCCGTTGAAAAAGAAACAGGGACGCTGGAAAAAACGAAAAAAAGCATTCTGAACGATCTGAAATTCATGGACTATTGTCCGGTCCTTTTCATATCCGCGATGACCGGCCAAAGAGTACATACTGTCCTGGATCAGGTACAAACCGTATATGCAAATGCCTCCCGTAAAATTGCGACAGGCGTGCTGAACGATGTGCTCAATGAAGCCACCAATGCGCTTCAGCCGCCGCTTCAGGGCGGTCGGCGTCTCAAAATCTATTACGCGACGCAGCAGCATTCTTGTCCGCCTACCTTCCTGCTTTTTGTCAATGATGAAAAATTACTGTTCTTTGCGTATGAACGGTATCTTGAAAACTATTTCCGGAAATCATTTGAGTTTTCCGGAACGCCGATTCAGTTTGTTCTTCGGCCCCGAAAAAAGGAGGACTGATTTTATATGAATATCTCAACTGTATTCATCTGGCTTTTTACCGCCGTGATCTCTTATTGTATCGGATCCATCTCTACCGGGATTCTCGTTTCCAAAGCCTTTCACGGGCCGGATCTTCATACGGTTGGCAGTAAAAGCACCGGCGCTACGAACGTTCAGCGTACGCTTGGATGGAAGCCCGGATTAATCACATTTTTCGGTGATTGCGTCAAGGCTTTACTGGCATGCTGGATTGGCTTGAAGTTAACCGGATCTCACGCAGGGGCCATGTTTGCGGGTGTTTTTGTAATCCTTGGACATAACTGGCCTGTTTTCTTTCATTTTAAAGGCGGAAAAGGCGTTGCCAGCAGCTGCGGTGTAATGCTCTTTTGTTTCCCTGTCCCGGCAATCATTTGTTATATTGTAACAATTGCCGTGATTGCATTGACCCGTTTTGTTTCTCTCGGCTCCATGATATTGCTGACACTTTATGCGATCCTGGTCAGTTTGTTCTGGTCTAATGGGAATATATGGATCATTCTGTGGAGCGTTTTTCTGGCAGCCCTGTGCATTTATCGCCATCGGGCCAATATTGCCCGGCTGTTAAGCGGAACAGAAAACAAGCTGGGGAAAAAGTAAAAATCGATCAGACTGCCTGTTTCCTGATTTGGAAAGGAGTTTCCGGTGATATCTAACGAAGATCAAATTCGAAATTTTTGCATTATTGCTCATATAGACCACGGGAAAAGCACACTGGCAGACCGCATTCTCGAACAGACCGGCGTTTTTGAGCATCGGGAGATGGTAGACCAGATTCTCGATTCTATGGAACTGGAGCGGGAGCGCGGTATAACCATTAAGAGCAAGGCCGTGCACATGAACTATCATGGAAAAGACGGAAAAGACTACATTTTAAACCTGATCGATACGCCCGGACATGTAGATTTTACCTATGAGGTATCCAGAGCGCTTGCCGCATGTGAAGGCGCCTTGCTGGTCGTGGATGCCACACAGGGGATAGAGGCGCAGACGCTCGCGAATGTATACCTTGCGCTGGATCACGATCTGGAGATCATCCCGGTCATTAACAAAATAGACCTCCCTTCTGCCCGCCCGGAAGAAGTTCGTCAGGAAATTGAAGATGTCATAGGGCTCGACGCCAGTTATGCTCCCTGCGTTTCCGCGAAAACAGGATTAAATGTTCCGGATGTGCTTGAGGCGATCGTTCACTATATTCCGTCGCCGCAAGGGGATCCGGACCACCCGCTGCAGGCCTTGATTTTTGATTCATTCTATGACAATTACAGGGGAGCCATCTGCTTTGTTCGTGTGAAGGAAGGCCGGATACACCCCGGTATGCGCATACGGTTTATGGCTACAGGCGGCGAATTCGACGTAGTTGAAGTTGGCATCTTCACGCCCGAATATACGCCTTGCTCTGAGTTAAAAGCCGGGGATGTCGGCTATGTGGCCGCGTCAATTAAGGATCTCTCTGAGACGAAAGTCGGAGATACCATTACAGATGCAGCCAGGCCTGCCGCTGCACCGCTTCCCGGTTATCGCAACGTTACGCCAATGGTATATTGCGGGATTTACCCGGCGGACGGAGCAGATTATCCTGCGCTTAAGGATGCGTTGGAAAAGCTTCGCATGAATGATGCTGCCCTGTCCTTTGAACCGGAAACCTCAGTCGCGTTAGGATACGGATTCCGCTGCGGATTTCTGGGGCTCCTTCATATGGATATTCTGACCACACGGCTGGAGCGGGAGTTCGATTTGAATATCGTGACAACCGCGCCGTCTGTTATTTATCGCGTGCATAAAACGAACGGGGACGTTCTGATGATTGATAACCCCACGAATCTTCCCCCTGTAACTGAAATCGAAAGCATCGAAGAACCTTTCGTGCATGCGACCATTTATACGCCTCAGGACTCCGTCGGAACGCTGATGGATCTTTGTCAGGATAAACGGGGAATCTTCCTTGATATGCAATTTGAAGGCGGCAGAGTTAAACTGAACTATGACTTGCCTCTCAACGAAATCATTTTTGATTTTTTTGATCAGGTCAAAAGCAGAAGCCGCGGATATGCCTCCTTTGATTATGAATTAAAAGATTACCGTGCAAGTGATCTGGTTAAGCTGGACATGCTTCTGAATGGAGACTTGTGCGATGCCTTTTCCATTATCGTGCATCGTGACAAAGCTTATGCACGGGGCCGTGGAATCGCTGAAAAGCTTAAAGACGTAATCCCCCGCCAACAGTTTGAAATACCGATTCAGGCTGCCATAGGGGGGAAAGTCATCGCGCGGGAGACGGTAAAAGCCATACGAAAGGATGTATTGGCCAAATGCTACGGCGGCGATATCACGCGAAAGAAAAAATTACTCGAAAAACAAAAAGAGGGCAAAAAGCGAATGCGTCAGTTCGGTACAGTACAGGTACCCAGCGAAGCCTTTATTACTGTTTTGAAAATGGATTCCTGACGGATCCGGCAAAAACCATTCCCTTCCCTCCCTCTCAGTGCATATGCTTTACGGGTCATCGCATTTTATCCTTAAAGGAACAGTCCACCCTTCAGAAAACGCTTCCGGAGGTCCTGACCCGTTATTATCACACGGGTTATCGAGCGTTTATTTCAGGGGCCGCGCTGGGGTTCGACACCGTTGCGGCGGAGGCTGTTCTTTCCCTTCGTGCTCTTTTTCCGGATATCATTCTGATTCTGGCACTTCCCTGCCCATCGCAGGCTGATCGGTGGCGCCAGGAGGATCAATTGCGGTATCGTTCCCTTCTTTCATCCGCAAATCAAACATGCTTGATTTCTCCCGCTTATTTCCCTACGTGCATGCAGAAACGAAACCGCTTTATGGTGGAGCACGCTTCGGTCTGTTTGTGTTATATGCGGGAGTGCCGTGGAGGTACCTGGAATACGGTTTCCTATGCATATGACAGGGGTCTTATGATCCATAATCTTGTATTGGAGCATGCCTAGCCCATGGAATTATATGTTCATTTCCCTTTTTGCATGAAGAAGTGCGCATACTGTGATTTTGTTTCGTTTTCTCATCGGGAATCGCTGATGGAGCCTTATATGGAAGCCCTTATTGAGGAAGCTTCTTTGCGCATCTCAGAACTCAGCGAGCCTGTGGAAACCGTATACTTTGGCGGTGGAACGCCTTCTTTGATTCCTGCGGATCTGATGGATCGCCTCATAAAAAAGCTGACAGCGTATTTTTCCCTGTCTCATGTTCAGGAATGGACGGTAGAAGCTAACCCGGGTACGCTGAGCAGATCCTGGCTTGAAGCAGTACGATCGGCCGGCGCGACGCGCATCTCTTTAGGAATGCAGGCCATGAAGGACGGTCAATTATCTCTTTTGGGGCGGATTCATCGCTATCGTGACGTTGTTGAATCAGTCCGGATAGCACGCTCTGCCGGTTTCCGGAATCTTTCCCTTGATCTGATGTTCGGTATTCCCGGGCAGACTCTTTCAGACTGGCAGGAAACCCTGAAAGGCGCGTTAAGGCTCTCGCCCGATCATATCAGCGCGTACGGTCTTATTCCGGAAGCTGGTACGCCGCTGTATGATTCATTGCAGGCACGCCGGTTATTTTTGCCGGAACCGGAAGAAGAAAGAGAGATGTATGAATTAGCCTTATCCATGCTGTCAGCGCAGGGATTTGAGCAATATGAAATATCTAATTTCGCGAAACCGGGGTTTGCATGCAGGCACAATATCGGTTATTGGCAGCAGATTCCTTATCTTGGATTAGGCGTATCTGCCGCGTCTATGGTTTCTCCGAAAAAGGATAAAGACGGACTGCATTATCTTCGAAAAACAAATACCCGCTCCCTTGAGGAATACTTCAAGGGCATTCGCAATCAGAATCCCGCATTGGAAGAATCGATTCAAATCTCTCCTTCCGAGGCCCGTTTCGAGACAATCATGCTGGGGCTTCGCATGAACAGCGGTGTTTCCGAGCGTCGGTTTCAGGAATTGCATGGCGTTTCAATGGAATCCTGTTATGGGGATCGACTTCGTTCACCAAAGCTCCAGGGACTGGTTGAGCATGCAGACGGTTATTGGCGTCTGACCCGCAGGGGCATGGATCTCCAGAATACGGTGCTTGTCGAGTTAATGGATTAATCTGTGTATACAGCATCAGTTTCGTGCAATTTTAACGTTATGATCCTGAAAATATTGATGCGTCAGTGAGATGATCTGGTTTTTTTCAGCGCTTAATTCCGGTTGATTCATCACTTCCCTGACGCAGCGCTGCGCTTCATCCAACAGTCGTGGATCCGCGCGTCCTATAAGTTGATCCGATTCACCGCTTTGCCTGTTTCCCATCAGCTCTCCGGGTCCTCTCATCTCCAAATCCTTTTGGGCCACAGCAAAGCCGTCTCCGGTTTCGCAGAGTATTTTTATTTTTTCAGAATCGTCAGACCTTAAAAAGCACCAGCTTTCCTGCTCGCCGCGTCCCACCCGGCCTCTGAGCTGATGTAACTGGCTCAGACCAAAGCGCTCCGCGTTTTCGATAATCATAATCGTTGCATTGGGCACATTGATTCCCACCTCGATCACGGTGGTAGCAACCAGTACATCCAATTCGCCAGAGGCAAACAATCTCAGGGTCTCTGCTTTCTCTTCGCCGGGCTGGCCTCCCCAGGTTTTCCCGATTCTCAACCCTTTGAACTCGTTGCCAGCCAGGGTACGGTGCAGTGTCTCCATGCTCTGGAAGCGATGATCATCTTCGTCACTTTCCACAAGAGGACAGATCACATAGATCTGTTGTCCGTTTTTGACAGCCTGCCTGGCAAATTGGTACATCGCAGATCTTTTTGCCTGGGGAACGATTCTCGTTTTTACGGGTTTGCGTCCCGGCGGAAGCTCATTGATGATGCTTAAATCCAGATCTCCATAAAGGATCAAAGCCAGTGTTCTCGGAATCGGGGTCGCGGACATCACCAGCACATGCGGTGCAGGGGCCTCGCCTGGGCTGTTCCATTTTTGATCCAGAGCAACCCCCTTTTCCTGCAGTGCGCTCCGCTGCTTAACCCCAAAGCGATGCTGTTCATCCGTGATCACAAGCCCAAGCCTTTGGAATGCTACATCCGCACTGATCAGTGCGTGCGTTCCAAACAGCGCATGACAGGATCCATTCTTTAATGCGCTGATAATCCTTCTGCGTTCAGCCGCCCGGGTACGGCCTGTAAGCAAAGCGCATTGTATCCCAAGCGGCGCTAATTGGCGGACCGCATTTTCAAAATGCTGTCGCGCAAGAATCTCCGTAGGCGCCATCATCGCGCTTTGAAATCCAGCCTTCCAGCTGAGAAAAATAGCGCCGAAGGCAATTGCGGTTTTCCCGCACCCGACATCTCCCTGAACGAGTCTTGCCATTGACTGTTCCTTACACAAATCCGAAGCGATCTCCTGCAAAACACGAACCTGTGCCTCCGTCGGTTCAAATGGCATCGTATCCCAGAATTCAGATACTGCTTCAGGCTGAATCTCCATGCGATATCCCGGCCGCCGGTTTTGTCTCTCCGCATAAACAGCGGTCAGGTAAAGAATCATCTGTTCAAAGTCAAGGCGTCTCCTGGCTGCCTCTGCCTGATCCACCGTTTCCGGGCAATGCCGCCAGCGAAGGGCCTGGGCCAGCGGAATCAGGCCGTACCGTTTTCGCAATGACTGCGGAAGCGATTCCGGCTGTATTTCTTCCGCGATGGACAGTACTTCCTGAATCGCCTGTCGAAGGATTTGTCCGGGTACCCCCTTCACCGTACGATAAACAGGAATCCATCCAGCCTCTTTCGAGATCCGGGGATTATACATGACCTTTCGGCCGTTATTCATTCGTACGGAACCGAATAAACGGATCTCACTTCCAACGGGAACCTGATGAATGATCCAGGGTTCATTAAACCAGCATAGGGAGAGTTTCCTGTCTCCTTCCCAAATTTCGCCGGTGATTCGGCTGGAACCTTTAAAATAGCTGATTTTGAGTTTCTCGCGAATGACTCCCCGAATCAGATACGCGCCTTCCATAACCTGATCGAGCGGAACGCAGTGCACATGATCTTCAAATCGAACCGGAAAATGATATAACAAATCGCGCAATGACTCAATGCCCATTGCGCGAAGATGCTCCAGTCTTGTTTTTCCAAGGCCCTTAATATCTGTCAGTTCCATCATGTCATCGTATAATAGCTTTACTCAACAGAGATAAGGTAGTAATAGAGAGGCTGCCCGCCCCTGTGATATTCTACATCGCAGTTTTCATATTTTTCAGCCAGGCGCTTTGTTAACTGAGCCGCGTCCTCTTCCGTTACGTCGGCCCCATAGTAAACCGTGATCAATTCATCGTCCTCGCTGATAATGCTGTCGATAGTCTTAATCGCAACGTCATCGATAGAACTCCCGCACAGGGAAATCTGGCCGTTCTGCAGACCAATGATATCCCCCTCCTTCATGGAGATTCCGTTATACTCGCTGTCTCTGACCGCATAGGTCACAGTAGCCGTTTTTACATGTTCGGCTGCTTCATTCATTCTGGAAAGATTCTCTTCAACGCCGAGATCTTCCTGGAAGGCAATGGCGGCCGCGATCCCCATGGCAACGTTTTTGGTGGGAATAACCTGTACATCCTTGCTGCTCATCTTCGCAGCCTGATTGGCCGCAAAAATAATATTTCCGTTATTCGGCAGAATAAAAATATGTTCTGCGCCAACCTTGTTCAGCGCATGAAGGATATCATCTACAGACGGATTCATGGTCTGTCCGCCTTCCACAATCTGATCCACGTTCAGGTCCTGGAAAAAGCTTGTAAAACCGTCTCCCATAGAAATCGCTACAATCCCATAGGGCTTCTCCGGGGGCATTTCTTCCGGGAGATCCGATTCAGCCTGTTTTTCCGCTTCAAGCGCCCGTTTCATTTCCGCAAGATTATCAATCCGGATTCCATCAAGCTGTCCCAGCTCCAGACCGTATTCCAGCGCCGAGCCCGGATTGTTTGTATGCAGATGAACCTTGACGGATGATTCTCCCGTCACCTGAACACAGTCGCCAATCCGGTTCAGCCGACGCCTGAAGGAATCGATATCGTGTTCATCAATATCATCCAGGAAAGAAATGATCTCAAAATTCACACAGTAGTCATAGGTCAGTTCTTTCGTAAGATCATGCCAGTCGTCGCTCGTGCTGCCGCATGCATCTTCAGCCATGGAATCGATCTGATTCAGATCTTCTCCCCGCAGCACGGCAGCATATCCCTGATAGATCCACAGCAGACCCCTGCCGCCGGAGTCAACAACGCCTGCCTGTTTTAAGGCCGGAAGCATGTCCGGGGTTTTCTTCAGGATTGCTTCCCCGCTCTTAAGCATAACATTGATCAGCGCGTCATAATCTTCCGGATCCTTTTGCGCCTGCTTAAGCGCGTCTTCCGCAACCACACGGGCTACGGTCAGAATCGTCCCTTCCTTGGGCTTCATGACCGCTTTATATGCAACTTCCGCCCCTTTGCAAAGCGCTTCCGCAAATTGAATGGGCGTGATCTTTTCAACGCCTTTCAGCGCCTTGGCAAAGCCTCTGAAAAGCTGGCTCGTAATGACGCCGCTGTTTCCTCGTGCGCCTTTCAGGGCGCCTTTGGAAAGCGCGTTCGCCGCTTCATCAGCACGTAAAAACTCCTGGCTGTTAATTTCCCTGATTGCGCTTTGCATGGTCAGGGACATGTTCGTTCCTGTGTCTCCATCCGGAACAGGAAAAACATTTAAAGCGTCCACCGATTCCCTGTTTTTTTCCAGCAATGCCGTTCCGGCTACTGCCATATCCCGCAAAAGCAGGCCGTCAATTGTTTTAAACTGTATCAAAGGGGGTCCCTCCGTTCAATCGTGATGAAGCCGTCAGGTTTCCTCAGAAACCGTGAATCAAATTCTGATCCCTTCCACATTGACAGTAACCTTCCGAACCTTCACGCCCGTCATGGCTTCCAGCTTGTACCGGACGGTGTCAACGATCGTCTTGCACACTTCCGCGATGGATATGCCATATTCCACAATAATGAATAAATCGACATCCAGCATATCCCCGGCATTGCGAATCTGAACGCCCCGGGAAAGGTTTTCCCTTCCCAGCCATTCAGCCAACCCATCCGTGGCCCGTTTACTGCACATGGCTACGATTCCGTAGCATTCCAGCGCGGCATATCCGACGACCTTCATCATGACGTCCTCTGAAATATAGATCGTGCCTTCGCTATTTTTAATTTTACTTTCCATATCCAGTAATCCCTCCAGTTTACTGCCGCCCTTTTTATGAAGCGGCCTGATCACAAAGGACATGGAGAATTATACAGGATATTCCTTCTTTTATCAAGCCTTTATACCCTTTTATCCTGTCTGCCCGGTTCCATTTCCCCCTTCGGATCATGCCGCAAATAAATCATGCAATAACTGGCCTGGCTGAATATTGGCGTCTTGACAAACTGAAAAAAAGCAGGTAGTCTACCCTGTAATAGCATTCTATTTCCCGAATCTTTTGAATGGTAAATGGGATGTTTATGTATCTTGGAGGTGCAGTATGGATCTTCATTCAATTCAGTTCGCCTCCCGTTTCGACGGCATATCCGGCAGCGCAATTCGCGAAATATTCAAAATCATCGCACAGCCGGGTATGATTTCTTTTGCGGGTGGAAATCCATCTCTGTCTGCTTTGCCGGATCAGGAGGCAGCAAAGATTGCTGAACAGGTACTTCGGGAAGATGGGAAAAGGATTCTTCAATATGGCGCGACGGAAGGCTATCCGCCCTTTAATGAGAGTCTCCGTGAATACCTGAAAAATCATCTCGGGATTAATCCTTCAGGACTGCTTCCGGTGACCGGTTCAACCCAGGCCATGGATCTTCTCTGCAAGGCGTTGATTGACCCGGGAGATCGAATTATTGTGGAAAACCCGTCCTTTCTGGGCAATCTGCAATGTATGCGTCTGTATCAGGCCGAGCTTGTTCCGGTGGACAGCGATGACGAAGGGATGAATCCGGATCATCTGGAAAAGCTGATTCGTGAGCATCATCCGAAGATCATCTATACCATTCCTACCTTCCAGAATCCTACCGGGCGGACGCTTTCTCTGGAAAGAAGAAAGAAAGTCGCTGAATTAGCCAACCGATATGGCGTCGTGGTTGCCGAAGATGATCCTTACCGGGATTTGCGTTACAGAGGAGAAGATCTTCCCCCCATTAAAACGTTCGATCAGGATGGCTGGGTTGTTTATCTTGGTTCTTTCAGCAAAGTCATTTCCCCAGGCCTGCGCGTCGGGTTTATGGCCGGAGACGCAGGCATCCTGAGAAAGTGTACGATTGGAAAGCAGTCCTCAGATCTGCATACCGCCAATCTGACGCAGGCGATTGTGGATCAGTTCCTGCGGCAGAACCTTCTGCCTGATCACATCCGGAAGATAAAGGAGGGCTATGCGCTTCAATGTGATACCATGCTCTCCTGCCTGTCTTCCTTCCCGGATGAAATATTCTATACACGCCCTGAAGGCGGCTTATTCATCTGGGCAGAGCTTCCGGAGGGAATTTCTGCGAAATCATTACTTGAGGACGCAATTGAGAAAAAAGTCGCATTTGTACCCGGTACTCATTTTTATGCAGCAGGCGGCCATGACAACACGCTGCGTCTGAATTTCTCCGCCAGTACAGTTGATCAGATTCATCAGGGGATGGATGTTTTAAACCAGCTGGTTAAAAGGGCATGCTCCCGATAATCAAAAAAACAATTGTGTGAAGAACGAAAGGACACGCTTATGGAACATATTCTTGATATCCTGAAAGATCGTGGATTTATCGCGCAGACTACTTTTGAGGATGAACTTTATGAACAGCTCAAGTCCCCCACCACCTTCTATGTCGGATTTGATCCTACCGCCGACAGTCTTCATATCGGCCATTATATTCCGATCATGGCCATGGCCCATATGCAGCGCGCCGGGCATCGTCCGATTGCGCTGATGGGCGGAGGTACCGCTATGATTGGCGATCCTTCCGGAAAAACGGATATGCGGAAGATGATGACGGTTGAAACCATTGATCATAATGTTGCGTGCATTCAGAAACAGATGTCCCGCTTCCTGGATTTTTCGGATGGAAAGGCGATCATTGTCAATAACGGGGACTGGCTTCGCAATCTCAATTTTATTGAATTTATGAGAGACATCGGTTCCATGTTCAATGTGAACCGCATGCTGACTGCTGACTGTTATAAGGCAAGAATGGCCACAGAAAACGGACTGTCCTTCCTGGAATTCACCTATATGCTTATGCAGAGTTATGATTTCCTGCAGCTTTTCCAGCAATATGGCTGCCGTTTGGAAATGGGCGGAAACGATCAATGGAGCAATATGCTCGGCGGCGCGGATCTGATCCGGCGGAAGCTCAGCGAAAAAGCTTATGCCTGCACATTCCAGCTGCTCTTGACGCACGACGGTCGGAAAATGGGTAAAACCGAAGCAGGCGCCCTGTGGCTCGATCCGAATCGGGTTTCTCCGTATGATTTTTATCAGTATTGGCGCAATGTGGACGATCAGGACGTGGAAAAGTGTCTGGCTCTTCTGACCTTCCTGCCGATGGATGAGGTGCGGCGTCTCGGTGCTTTACAGGGCGCAGAGATTAATGAAGCGAAGAAAATTCTGGCTTATGAAACAACGAAGCTGGTTCATGGGGAGGAAGCCGCGCGCAATGCCGCAGCCGCCGCATCTTCTCTCTTTGGCGGGGCCGCATCTTCAGAGAATATTCCGTCCCTTGCCGTGACGCGTCAGGAGCTGTCCGAAGATGCGCGAATCTCCACGCTTCTTGTACGCTCCGGGCTGTGCAAGTCTCAGTCTGATGCACGGAAGCAGATTGAGCAGAACGCGGTTTCTCTCGACGGAGAAAAGGTTACGGATACCGCGGCAGTACTGTCCGCAGACCAGATTGGTGATGGCGTACTTCTGAAGAAGGGCAAAAAAGGATTCTGCAGGATCGTACTGTCATGAAGCCACAAGCCTATCTGACGCTCAAAAAGCCCGGAAGGAAAGAAATCGTCATTCAGCGAAGCCGCTTTATTGGGCAGGCCTGGCCTTGTGAAACCGAAGAGGAAGCTTTATCCTGGCTCAGATTGACCCGGGAAAGCATGAGGGACGCCAGTCATCACTGCTATGCTTATATCATCGGAAATAACGAAGGAATCCTTCGATATTCGGATGACGGAGAGCCCGGCGGAACTGCAGGAATGCCGATCATTTCCTATCTTCGGGCGGAGCATCTGGTAGACTGCTGTCTTGTGGTCACGCGATATTTCGGCGGCATCCTGCTTGGTACCGGCGGACTCGTTCGTGCTTATACCCAGGCCGCCCGTGAAGCGGTTGCCGATTCAGGAATCGTTCGGATGGAGTTAACCTGCAGGGATCATTGTGAAGTTCCTTATTCTTACTGGGACACAATCCGATATCATCTGAATCAGCTTCCCGCCCGAATATGCGATCTGGAATTCGGATCCGCGGTTTCTTTCACCTTGCTGACGCGGGCAGCGGACCGCGGCAATGTGCTTTCTGCGCTTGAGCAAGCCTCAGACCGAACGCTCCTGTCTCTTTATGACGGAGAATCATTTGACGCCTGGGATGTATAAAACCCCAGGCGTTTTTTATGGTGATCAAGCGATTTCCAGTGCAATTTTCATCATGTCCCGGAAACTGTTCTGCCGCTCTTCCGCGGGTAGGCTTTCTCCGGTAATCAGACTATCTGAAATCGTACAGAGGCACAGCGCGGATTTTCCGGCCCTCGCCGCATTCAGATAAAGCGCATAGGCTTCCATTTCTACAGCGAGCACCCCTAGTTTTTTCATGGCTAAGGAATTTTGACGCTCATCGTAAAAAACGTCACTGGAATAAATCGGGCCGCACATCACCCTCACGCCCATTTTATTCCCCGCGTCCACCGCTTTGGAAAGCAGCTCAAAGCTTGCGCAGGGCGCCAGATGGCCTTGAATTCCGAACTGATCTCCATAGTTGGAATCCGTATAGGCGCTGACGGCGGCAACAACATCCCGCAGTTTAACCCGCTCATTGATCGATCCGGCAGAACCGATTCGAATGATATTCTGCACATGATAAAAATTAAAGAGCTCATAGCTGTAGATGCCAATCGCCGGCATCCCCATTCCGCTGGCCATCACAGAGACCCGCTTCCCGAAATAATAACCGGTATAGCCCTGAACGCCGCGCACATTATTAACCAGCACAGGATTTTCCAGGAAATTCTCCGCAATGAATTTTGATCTCAGCGGATCCCCCGGCATCAATACAGTATCCGCAAAGGCATCTTCAAGCGCATTAATGTGAGGCGTAGGAATATTCGGGTTCATCGTGTTTCCTCCTTCGTTACGTTTTATCCCATTTTTGAATGGTTTCTGCAGCGCTGATCAAATCCTGTAAATCCAGAAGTACAATGCTTCCATAAGGAGCGCACATCACGTTTTCCAAAGCGTGACGATACGGTTCGATCATTTCGAGAAGCTTTGCCGGAGATGCCTGCCTGTCCAGGCCGCGAATCGATCCGATGATTTCATCTCCTAATTGCTGCCAGAGATCATTTACAAGATCCATCACAATGGATGCGGTCGTTTCAGGGTAGGATGTGTATCCGCTGCCTTCCTTAACCATATCGGTCAGCGCGCGTTCGATATGCGGCCTCCAGGCCTTTTTTAACGCGTCAACATATCCTTCGCGAACGCTCTTTCCTACCGGATTCGAAAAAACCGGATAAACCATTTTCATAAAAACCATGCCTTCCCCATGAAAAGGGATCATTTCATGTAAGAACAGGTTCATCCTGGTCAGCCCATCCTGGGGAAACGCATCATCCGTCGCATCAGGCTTTGGAGCCGTCTGTTCAGCACGGTTTTCACAGATCCTGCGCAGCACCTCTTCCTTCGTCGCATAATGATGATAGAAGCTGCCTTTACTCAGGTTCATTTCGTCCAGAATATCCTGTACGCTGGTCGCTTCAAAGCCCTTGCTGGTAAAAAAGCGCTCCGCCGTATCAAGGATCTGCTGCTTTCTGATATCGCCTTTAATCATGTTTTCTTCTGTACGCTCCTGCTTTCAGCCCGCTCATGCAGGCAAACATCAGGTTATATCCTCCGCAGTCGCCATCCACATCCAGCAATTCCCCCGCAACATGCAGACCCGGACAAAGCCTGCTTTCAAGATTCTCCGGATTGATTTCGCTGCAGCATATTCCGCCCATCATCACCTGTGCTTTATCAAACCCCTGCCGACTAAGCTCTCCAATTCTATACGCCTGGAGCGTCCGGCAGATCAATCGCACCTGTTCGTTTGAAAGATCAAGGTTTGTTTCTCCGCGCATGGATATTCCAGCCTGCTTGCATATTGCGTAAGCCATTCTCGGTACACAGAATCCTCTCAGAAGCGCGACGGGATCTTCCCCGCTGAAGGATTCTTTTCTTCGAATGAGCTCCTGGAAGATGTCGCTAAAGGAAAAACCCCGGTCTGAAATAAGGTCGATGCAGGCCTCTGCCGTTTCGTCCGAATCCACATGATCATACCAGCTCTTCACAAATCTGGCGCATTGCATTACGCAGATTCCGCTGATCCCGTGTTCGGAGAACAAAAGCTCTCCTGATTCAGCGTGCAGCTCGTTTCCCGTCCGGGAATCTTTGATCACGATGCGGCATTTGATCCGGATCCCCTGAAGCCCGGATATGCTTTTGATGTCTTTTGTAATCAGCGGGGTTAGTGCAGGCGAAGCGGGGGTAAAATGATGTCCGAGCCGCTCCAGCCAGGGCCATGCGCTTTGGTTTCCGCCAAGCTTCGGCTGGGCAGCCCCTCCCGTCGCGATGATAAGCCTTTGACTTTGAAAACGCTCTCCGCCCTCCGTCTGAATCAGGAAGCTTCCATCCCCGGAGGTCGAAACATTCAGCACATTTCTTCCTGCATATATTCCTACATTTTCGCGTTTTAAAGCTGCCTGCAGCGCATCAACAACGCTGCCGGCCTGTTCGGACCAGGGATATCCCCTGCCGTTCCGGTCAAATCGCACCGGGATTCCGATACCGTTCCAGAAATCCAGCAGCTTTTCTTCCCAGGAGTCTCCCATCACAGAGGCTGCAAAATCCGAATCGCCGTAATAGCGGAGCGGGTGATGATGCATCAGATTGCATCGGCCGTTCCCGGTCGCAAACAATTTCTTTCCTACCTGAGGATATTTTTCAAGCAGGATCGTATTCATTCCATAACGCGCGCTGCTAATGCCAGCAGCCATACCAGCCATTCCACCGCCAATCACGACTGTGTTTACGGTCTTCATACTTCTCCTTCCGACAAGCCTCCCGAAGAAAAAAACAGAATCAAGTCTATTCCTTGATATGATAAATAGACTTCAGTTCTTTTGTCAAGCTTTTATTCTGATTGCAAATAATCAGCGGCGGCATAGGATGTAATCGCGGCTTAGCGTCCTTAACAGCCTCTACAAGTACAAGATTCGCGTTACTGGTTCTCGTAGGATAAACCATTCTGAAGCGCTTCGGCTCCAGATGCGCCGCCTGAAGTTCAACCATAAGACTGAGCATCTGCGGAGCCGGATAAACAAGGAACAAACGTCCTTTGCCCTTCAGGCAGCGAAAAGCGGCCGTGAAAAAATGCTTAAGCGTGTCTGTCTCCTGATGCCGTGCAGTTGCTTTAATTTCATTTTTGTTCCGTAAAGCGAATCCGGGCATCCCGTAAGGAGGATTGCACACGATTGCGTCCATGCTGCACACGCCCAGAAGAGAATCGGCCTTGGCGACATCTGCGCAGATTATATGGACGGTACTCTCCAGATGGTTCATCCGCATCGTTCGAGAAGCCATCTCTGCCATATCGCTCTGATATTCCAAAGCATAAAACAGCTTCCCTTTTCCGCGGCCTAACATCAGCAGTGGTAATATGCCCGTGCCGCTGCCAAAGTCGGCGACCACATCCCCGGCCCTGACCTGAGCAAAATCAGCCAGAAGAACAGAGTCCATGCCAAACCTGAACCCCTGCTTTTTCTGAATCAGCTTCAGATCTCCCAGTTGAAGATCTTCCAGCGTTTCATCTTCTTTGATTTCGATCTCATTCATAGCTTTTATAAAGCAGGATGCGTGTTCTGAAAACACACATCCTGCGATCGACATATCATTATTCTATATTAACCACAACAGGATTCTCTTCGATCGGATCTGCATCCGCCGAATCTTCTTCAGCATGAAGCTGTTTTTTTTCAAACAGCTTTTCGTATAGTTTTACGTATTCTCCGGCCGAATGCGTCCAGCTGTAATCTCCCTTCATCCCTCTTTCCTGCAGCATCTTCCAGATCTCTTTTTCCTCCCGGTAATACTTCAGCGCTCGTTCGATCGTATGCAGCATGTCATGGGCATTATAATTGAAGAAAGAGAAGCCGTTTCCTTCACCATTGACTTCATTATAGCTCAATACCGTATCCCGTAAGCCGCCGGTTTCTCTGACAATTGGAAGCGTGCCGTACCGGAGGGCAATCATTTGACTGAGTCCGCAGGGTTCAAACTGGCTGGGCATCAGGAACAGATCCGTGCCCGCATAGATCTGATGGGCCAGCGCGTGATCCATTGTGAATCTTGCGGCAACCTGTCCTTTATATTCTCCTTCTGCCCAGCTGAATAAATTGAAGTACCGGCCTTCTCCCATGCCAAGCACTACAAGCTGAACATCCTGACGCATAATATCAGCAATCACATAATCCACGAGATCCAGTCCTTTTTGATTGCTGAGTCTTCCGACCATTCCTATGATCGGTTTGTCCGGATTCACTTCCAGGCCCAGATTTTCCTGCAGTGCTTTCTTGCAGATGCTCTTGCCGGTAAGATCCTCCGGTGTGTAGTTTGCCGCAATCGACGGATCCTCGGCCGGATTATAATCAGCGATATCTATGCCGTTCAATACGCCAAAGAGCTCTTTCTTTCTGGCCCGCAGCAGCCCGTCTAATCTTTCACCGTAATATGCTGTCTGAATCTCTTCCGCATAGCTCGGGCTGACCGTTGTAATCAGATCGCTGTATACCAGGGCGGCTTTCATATAGTTCGCGCATCCGTAGCATTCCAGTTTGTCATCGGTCCACAGGCTGTCTCCAAGTCCGAGAACATCCTGAACCTCTCTGATTCCAAAGATTCCCTGATACTGCAGATTGTGGATGGTATAGATTGTTTTGATTTTGCTGTAAAAAGGCAAATGCGCATACTGAATTTTCAGCAATGCAGGGATCATGCCGCTCTGCCAGTCATGCGCATGAATCACTTCAGGCTGGAAATTGATCAGAGGAAGCATATTCAGTACGCTCCGGCAATAGAAGCCAAAGCGTTCATATTCGTCTCCTCCCATTCCGTAGATATAGGGTCTTCCGAAGTAATACTTATTGTCGATAAAATACCAGGTTACGCCATCCTTTTTCAGAGATTCGATTCCGCAATACTGCCGTCTCCACCCAAGCTGAACCTCAAAATCACACAGATGGCTCATCTGTGAGGTCCAATCCTTGGGAATCGCACTGAACAGGGGAATGACAACGCGGACATCATGACCTTCCTTCGCCAGAACCGGAGCCAGTGCGCCTACCACGTCAGCCAGTCCTCCTGTTTTTACAAACGGAACGGCTTCACTGGCAGCGAACAGAATTTTCATAAGTTATCCTCCCTTAATGATTCACTTTACAAAGCAATTTATCCTCGAAACTGTTTATGAGCATTTTTTGAAAAAAACGGCTACCGGCAAATGCGGTAGCCGTTTTTCGACAGAATCAGATCACAACATTCTTTCCGATTACAATAGGATAAACATCCGGCCCGATAAGCTTCGCATTCCGCTTAATCACGCTCTGTTTATCGATGATGCAATTCTCAATATAGGCCCCTTCATGGACCTGACCGTCCTGCATAATGATGCAGTTCTTTACGTGGGCATTCGGAGCAATCCTCACGCTGCGGAAAAGCACGCTGTTTTCAACGGTCCCTTCAATCTGGCAGCCATCCGCAACGAGGCTGTTTACAACCTTCGCCTCCGGGCTGTAATAGGCAGGCATTTCGTCACGTACTTTCGTATACACAGGCAGGTCGTCCCTGAAGATACCCTTCATCTTTTCGGGATCAAGAATATCCATGTTGAACTTGAAGAAGCTCTGCACAGAATCAATCCGCCAGCATTCTCCCTTATACTCATAGGCATTGATCTTGTACTGCCCTTCCCGGATCATCGGCATAAGCAGATCCTTGTCAAGATCATGAAGGCCATGACTGACGGCTTTATCCACAAGATTCAGCATGAGCTCCCGTTTAATCACCAGCAATTTAATGTAGGCGTTATCATAAGTGGGATGTGTAGGCTGAATTTCCATATCGGTTACATTGCCGCTCTCATCCAGCTGCAGATAAGTGCCCAGCTCGTCCCTTCTCATGGAGGGGTCTTTTGTATAGACCAGCGTGACGCCAGCCCCCGTATCCTGGTGGAAACGAATCACCTCTTCCAGTCTGGCGTTATAGATGATGTCGCTTCCGCTCAGGACCAGCGTCTCCTGCTTGCTGCGAGATAAATAATTGGTATTAGAACGGATCGCATCCAGCAGGCCCGTATAGACACCAACGTTCTCTCTCGTCAGGAAGGGAGGAAGAATATGAAGGCCTTCATTCTTTCCGTGAAGATCCCATTCCTTGCCGGAGCCCAGATGATCCATCAGGCTGTGATAATTCTTCTGCATGATTACGCCGATATTCTTAATCCCGGCATTCACCATGCTGGAAACCTGGAAATCAATCACCCGGAAACGCGCAGCGACCGGAAGAGCCGCAATCGCCCGGAGCATCGTCAATTCCCGCAGGCGGGTATCATTTTCGCCTGTATAGATAATTCCCATGACGTCTTTCATGTTCTTTACATCCTTTCATTTATTGCGATGTTCCGTTTTAGTTCAGAAGGCTGTGTCCTGATCAACCTGGGCTCCGGCCGCCACTGTTGCGCCGGCAGGAACAACCACCGAATGTCCGACAACAGCAATCTTGCCGGTTTCTTCACCAATGACAGCCCCGGCGCCAATTTCGGCATTCTCGGCAATGATGCTGCGCTTTACAATCGCGCCCCGCTTGATCAGGCTGCCGGGCATAACAACGCTGTCCTCTACGTTGGCGCCTTCCTCAACCGTAACTCCGGAGAAAATCACGCTGTGCGTAACCGTGCCGTAGATCGAGCTTCCTTCTGTGATCAGAGAATCCGTTACCTTTGCTCCGGCTGAAATATAGTGCGGCGGCAGCGCTGTCGTTTTTGCATAGATTCTCCAGCTCTTGTCATGAAGATTGATGGGAGCAGGACGCTCCAGCAGGTCCATATTGGCTTCCCAAAGGCTTTCGATGGTTCCTACGTCTTTCCAGTATCCCTCGAAATTATACGCAAACAGCCGCTGCTGATCAGCCAGCATAGCCGGAATAATGTTCTTGCCGAAGTCGTTGGAACTCTTCTTGTCGGCCTCGTCATCGATGAGATACTTCCGAAGCTTCTCCCATGTGAAGATATATACACCCATGGAAGCCTTGTTGCTCTTCGCCTTCTTCGGTTTTTCCTCGAATTCGGTAATCCGGTTGTCCTCATCCGTGTTCATAATGCCAAAGCGGGAAGTCTCCTCCCACGGAACGGGACGAACAGCGATCGTTGCGTCAGCGTCATTGCGGATATGATCATTCAACATGGCATTATAGTCCATCTTGTAGATATGATCGCCGCTGAGAATCAGAACATAATCCGGATGATACTGCTCAATAAACGCCATGTTCTGATAAATCGCATTGGCCGTACCGCGATACCACTCGCTTCCCTTCACGGTCTGATAAGGAGGCAGTACAAAGACTCCGCCATTGCTGATGTCAAGATCCCACGGAGCTCCGCTTCCAATATAAGAATTCAATTCCAAGGGCTGATACTGTGTGAGAACGCCTACAGTATCAATTCCGCTATTTGTACAATTGCTCAGAGGAA